>JBKCAB010000604.1:0-2187 GCA_046307935.1 Bacteroidota bacterium
TGGGAACAGTAAAGTTTGGATGTTGGAAAAGGTATTGATCAAAAACAAAGATTTTTCACCAAAGAAAAATGCAGATAAGGATATCCTTATTTTTTACGAGAATGGTCATTGTATATTTCAACCGCTGAAGAGCTTGGGAGAATTGCCCGGAAAAAAGGGGGAATATTCTGTGTTTTCAGCAGAAAAATCGCTGAGTATTTACTTTAAGAATGAAAAATGGGATTTTACGTTGACCACCATTGAGGAAGATAAACTGATCCTAGAGCCTACGAAAAATTCAGATCTGAAATATACGTTAGAGCTGATGCCGCTTCCAGAGCTTTAGGGCTTGAGCATCTTCCGGACATAGGACCCTACCTGTGTTTGCACTTCAACAAAGTAAGTTCCTGAAGGAAGATGCTGAGTTTCCAACACTTTTTCATTCGAAACCTGCAGTATCCTTCCCGTCCCGTCCGACAAAATAACTGTGTGGACATACTCAGAAGCTTCAATTTTGATAGAAGCATTAAACGGGTTAGGATACACATTGATCATTGTATTCGCTATGTCGGAAACACCAACAGGATCCTCCTTCCAAACATTCAGACTGTCAAGATAAAGCTTAAAGCCATCTTCAGTAACATTCACAAAAGCAATGTGAATAGTTTGATCGTTATATCCTTCACTGCTTAAGTCAACCGAACGGTAAGTCCAGTCGGCATTTTCCTCCATGACATTGCCAATGGTATCTGTAAAACTGCTCAGTTCAGTTGTTGTATTGGAAACAAGTACAAGATAATCATCCGGGAATGATGCATCGTGTGAGCGTGCCGTCCAGGAAACAAAATTACCGAATGAACCCAAAGTCAGGGCAGGAGAGATCAACCATCTGCTGGCAGTTCCCGATGGATCAAAGTAAGATGTTGAGGAGGCCACGGAATTGCTGTTATCTTCAGGATCTACGAGGGATATCCATGCGGATGTGTATTCTGAAACATCAGCATTGGGTGTCAATCCATCGTTGTCAACAATAGTAAATACTGCCGGGATACCCGTTTCAAAATCCGTTGAAAAGACGGTAGTTTGACAAGTTCCTGTGTTGAGGTACAAGACAAAGGTAAGCAGAAGAATATTCGTTAAAATTTGCATGAATCAAATGTAGGAATTATTCGGCCAGAGTGATGAGTACATCCTTGAATTCCATGTAAAACTTATCAAATTCCAGGAGGCGATCCCTGAGAAATTCCATTATCTGAGGCCAGTCTTCGTTCTTGTAGTAGTCCAATGTATCGTTCATCCAGCAGATCCTTGAAATAGGATGTCCTTCTTTCGTATAGAATTGCTCTATCCATAAGGTTTCCCACTTCATTTCAGCTTCTAAAACTTTTTTTAGCTCCGTCATTTGTTCAAATAGAATAGCACGAACACCTTCATTTTTTGGTTGTATATCCATACAAAGTCGCGCTCCCTTATAATCAACCTCCATGCGTATGTATATGTCTTTGACATCACTTGGGTAGCTGATCCAATTCATGTGGCTTCCGGAGGAGGACCGATGTTGTCTCATGATCTTTTTAAAGGTACTCCAGAACAATTGGTTGCGTTCTTTGCGCTCATCTTTAGATAGCATTTCGCATTATTATATTTAACATAATATTAATTATAAGACAGAATTGATAACCCGTAAATATGGTCCTCTAAACTATCAAAATACGGATATACAAAAGATATTGTCATTTGTGTCTCAATCCTGTTGTTCCAATGCAATCAATATTGAAACGAAAATAGTCAAATCAAAACAGCAAAATCACAAATTACTTATTTTGATTATTCTAACAAATTACTTCAGCGCACCAATTATTTTAAAGAAAATCAACAATTGTGAATATTGAAAGTCTGACTTAGTGCCCATGTATATCCTGTAGGAAATACAATATATTTTTTTAATTCAATAAATCGATTAAAATATATACTTCTTGGTCAATGTATGAATGTTTCGTCCTTTAATCGTTCTGCTATTTAACATAAGAACTAATCAAATTGTGCTTCCCAATGATCATTGAGTAAGGCCACCAGTTTTCTGGCCATATTATTGAAATAGCGTTTCGTTCGGTATCCGCTGACCCAATTGATCCCACGGATGGCGTTGGTTAGAAAGATCTCATCTGCAGCTAAAAGGTTCTGCGGTAGGATATTGCATTCGTACAC
>JBKCAB010000605.1:0-6645 GCA_046307935.1 Bacteroidota bacterium
AACTCCATCCGGATAATTACCAGCCTTCGGTGCTGCCACCATCTCCTGTACGACAACGATCTCGTAATCTTCTAAGATGGATGCCAGTATTTCGTTCTGACGGTTTTTAAAATGACCCAGGAACTGAATATTGAAACTACAGATATCAAGGGAATCCTGAGCAAGCAGGGGAAGCGATTGAAGAAAAACCGAGATTAAAAGTAGACGCAACATGTGAGCGGATGATAAATTGGATGGATTACTTGGATCAAGAAGGTATAAAGGTCAAAAGCTTAGTATTTCACTCGACATGAAAAACAATTACTCCAATCTTTGGTTCAGATTTAAGTTTACGGATTTTACAAATCTTAATTCGCGATCCACAACGAAGGATTCAAACACTGAACCGCGGTACCTATCACCTGGTGGATCTCAAAATGAGCAACGGAAACGGAACTGCTCTCTTTTGGCAGAAGTGCTCCGATCGACTGTTTGGTATTTACTTTAGAACCGGCCTGAACATACGTGTCCTGAAGATTGCTGTAAACAGTTCGGTAATTGCCATGTTTAATGATCACTACCTTTCCTGCACCGGGAATGTTCAGCACACTGGTAACTTCCCCCTCGAATACTGCGCGAACCTGTGCGCTTTTCGGCGCACTGATGTCAATACCGTTGTTGTTGGTGTACACATTAGGCAAAGTAGGATGTGCATTCCTTCCGAAACCTTCTGTAATGGAACCTCTTTCTACAGGCCAGGGTAATTTTCCTTTGTTGCTCTCAAAAGATTTATTGAGCGCCGTCTCTTTCGTTTCGCTGAAAGTAACGGGCTTTTCTACAACTGTGCTTTCCGGTTTAGTGTTGCTTGATCCTGAAGTATTGGTATTGGAATTTGTGGTAGTCGTGGTGTTTTTCGTACTTTTCTTTCTCGCTTCCTCTTCCGCTTTTTTGCGTTTCGCCTCAGCCGCTGCTATTTCCTTTTGAATGGCTGCATTAATCTGTTTCTTAAGCACGTCCTTCTTTCGTTCATCCTCTCTTAACTGAGAATAGAGTTTTTCCTCCTCCTTTTTAAATTTCTGATATACCGCTTCTTTCTGATATTTATCTTTTTCGATCTTGGAACGCTCTTGTTTTTTTTCACCGAGTACCTGAGACTTAAACTCCTTTTCGCGCTTGATCCGTTCGATCTCTTTCTTGATCAGCTTCTGATGCTGTTTGATGACCAGAAATTGTTTTTGCTGCATTTCGGATACCTTTTCCAGGTACTTGTTCCTTTTGATCGCCTCGTAGTAGCTGCCCGCTGAGAAAACGAACATGAGCTTTCCATATCTGTTCCTGTGTTTGTAAGCATAGACCAGCAGTTTTCTGTACTGCGCCTTCAATCGAATGAGCTTCGATGAGAGCGATGAAACCTCCTGGTCTTTCTCCGCGATCTTCATTTCTGCTGTGCGAACCTGATTATCGAAGTTTCGCACAAGCTCCTCGCGAAGACGGATCTGGTTATCGATCAACTTGAGTTCGTTCAGCGATGCCTCTGTATTGTTCTTCATTTTATTGAGCAACGCTTTGGTATTCGATATCTTCTTCTCAAGACGCTCCTGATCCTTGCGCAGTTTTTCACTTGTCGACTGACCAAAAACCGTTAAGGAGATCAGCAAGAGGATCGATAACAAACTGATTTTATTCTTCACATTTTCCATATGATTCTGGTATTACGAGGATCATCTCTTTTGGTTCGTTGATCTCTATTTTATCATAAGACATTTCGATAAGCATGTGATTCCTTGCCGACTTGATCTGAACAAGAACCTCCTTTGGAATATCGTAACCATCGATCATTTCACGTTGAAGATAGTCCACGCGTATAGAGGCTGTGTCGGAAGGGCTATCGATTTGCATGGCTTTCAATCCGCGGGCATCATCGTTCAGGAAATATTGAATCACTATGTCCTCCTTACCTCGTTCATTTCTACGCAGCTCCCTTTTCTTGTGTGATGAGATGATGTAATTGTAGGGATCATTGATCTGAAAATATTTTTGGGTACTGTCAAAATCGAGCGGCATACCCAAAAGGAGCTCTTCAATATTTCGGTGATCGAAGTCCACGGCAAAGTTTTCCTTGATATAACTCACACTTTGCCGGATGTAACATTTATCCTTTTTGTTCGAGATCACTACACTGTCCTTGGTGATCATTGCACTTACCACAGGTAATGTCGCATAGGTAATCAAAGCGTTGATCGCACTGTCCTGTGTGAGACGAATAGACGTTTTGAAATTGATATTCCTGTTGGTATCGGTGAATTTAGTGCCAATTTTCGTGTAGAACCAATTTGGATGAATGTCGGAAATACTGTCCAATACTTTGATCAGATCTTTCTCCTTTCTTTTGGGTAGCTTCTGGCGGTCGGTCTCGGTAAGCTTTTTTGCACATGAGACCAAAAGAAGTATTCCCCAGATCAAAGGCAGAAGGTTTTTAGTAGATCGGATCATAATACTCTTTCTTTTCGATTTTCTTTTCCAACGTCTTGTTCGTGGCTCCCATTTCCTTCGCCTTTTTCCAGAACTCTATGGCCTTTATCTTGTCGCCCAGTTTGAAATGAACGTCACCAAGGTGCTCAGTAGTAATGGGATCTTCCGGTTTTAATGTGTGCGCCATATTTATGTAGATCAACGCCTCTTTGAAGTCTCCTTTCATAAAAAGTACATAGCCCTTGGTATCCAAGTAATGAGGAGTTTCGCCACTCGTTCTCAACACCTCATCAATGAGCGCTTCAGCGCGTTCAAGATCTGTCTTCCAAATGGCCAAGCGGTAGGCATAATTGTTCTTGATCAGCGTACTCTGCGGGTCAAGTTTTACCGCTTTTTCATAGAATGACTTTCCGTTTTGCGGGTCTTTGTTTCCAAACCAGGCCTCTCCAAGCTGAGCATTGAATTCGGCCTCCACTGCCTTATCACTAACCACTAATTCGATTCCGCTGCTGAGTATCGTGACCGCTTCTTCGTATTTTTTCAGCTGATTACAGGCCACTCCGTTCAATAAATAAACAGTTGGCATGGTCGTAAAATATTCCAGACAAGCCTTGCTGTCGTTGTACAAATCGTTGAACCTATTGGCCTGATACTCCATGACAAGTACCTGGTTCCAGATTGGAAAAAGATTCTTATCGAATTCAAGCGCTCTTTTGTATGATTTGATCGCCTCTTCATTATTGCCAGCCTTGAGCATGTAATCCCCGCGAATGGAATGTGATTTTGCATCGGTTGGGTGTAACTGGACAATGAGCTCTACAAGCTCGAATACCTCAGGGTCGATCTTGTAATTATTATCATGGATAGTAATGAGAATCTGCATTTTATTGTCCAGAGTAACATCAGTGCAGGCGAACGCTTTCTTCAACTCTGCATAGGCTTTGCTCTGCTCCCCCCTTTGCCGGTAAATGTCCGCCAACGCCAGATGCGCCCGTCCGTTATTGGGATCGGTAAGCACCAGTTCTTCAAGCATTTTTACGGCCTCAGCTTCCTTGCCCCTCTGAAAATAATGATCGACGAGTGTTGCGATCAACTGCGGATCCATCGGAAAGACCTTTCGTGCTTCAAGGATCTCATTGAGGGCTTTTTCCTCTTGTTTCAGCTGCAGGTATAACTTGTATTTCTGAATGGCAAGCTCTGGATAAATGCCAAGCTGCTGTTCCATCGAATCATACGCTTTGATCGCCTCTCCTGTCTTCCCCGCCTTAACTAAACTTTCAGCATACCCATAAAGCCACTCAATATTTCTCGGCTGTTCACGGATCAGTTTTTCGAATTGTGTAATCGCCTCAGTATAGAGTCCGGCTTCGTAGTACATGTAGGCCAGCTCCTGAGTATACCAAATGTTCCCGGCATCAATTTCAGCAGCTTTTTTAATGTGATCAGCTGATCTCTGACGGTCATTCTTAAGAAGATATAACTCCGACAAAGCATAATGTACAGCATCATCGTCATCACGCATTAATAAACATTCTTCGAAGGCGCGAATAGATTCATCTAGTTCACCTCTGATTTTGAGTCGCACGGCATCGTGAAAAGTATTGATGTAAAGCGGATCGTACTCTATCCCGTCTTTACCCGTTTTTTTCATACTGCCGCAGGAGGCAAGTAAGATCAGAATTAATATGGACCAGATGGAAAACTTCATTCAGAAAAAGTTGAGTAATCCCCCAGACTCAAATCGCGTGCCGTTCCTCTGTAGATAGCATGCGAACCGATCATGGAATTGGCAACCACTGCGTTTGCGATCTCCGAATTTTCCTGGATATTGGAGTTAGAAACGACCGAATTGATAATGCGTGTTCTTTGTCCTAAAGAGACGTGCGGACCAATTACTGAATTTTCGATCACCACGCCATCTGCGATATAGCAGGGTGGTATGATCACGGAGTCGATTATCTCCGCAGATTCAGCAACCATCTGTCTGTTCTTTTCAAAATCATATTCAAGTACGCGCTGATTGGTGTGAACAGTTACTTCTTTATTTCCGCAATCGAGCCATTCGATCACTTCGCCCGGTTTGAAGCGATAGCCTGCTTCCGTTAACCTGCGCAGAGCATCGGGAAGCTGGTATTCTCCCCCTTTCACTACATTGTTTTCAATTAGGTATTCGAGTTCCTGACGCAAGCGACGTCCATCCCTGAAATAATAGATGCCGATCATTGCCAGATCAGAAACGAATTCTTTTGGCTTTTCGACGAAATCGATGATCTCTCCGAGCTCATTCATCTTAACAACTCCAAATGCACTTGGATCATCGATCTGTTTCACCCATAGGATTCCGTCATCGTTCGGATCGATCTTGAAGTTTGCTTTGAACAGTGTGTCTGCGAATGCCACCACCACAGGACCGTCCAGCTTTTCGGCAGCACAAAGCACCGCATGCGCAGTTCCTAAAGGTGTGTCCTGATAATGAATCGATCCTTTTGCTCCAAGATCGGCGGCGACACGAACAAGCTCCTGCTCTACCTCATCACCAAAACGACCGACAACAAAAGCTATCTCGTCGATCTTTTCTGAACAAACGGCCGCTATATCTTCAACCAGACGGTGTACGATCGGTTTCCCTCCAACGGGAACAAGCGGTTTTGGGATGGTGAGTGTATGTGGCCTCAACCTACTTCCTCTTCCCGCCATTGGTACGATCACTTTCATATTTCTTTTCTTACTGTATTTCAATTGACAGTTATCGTCTTGTGAGCTATCGGGACAACCGCTGTCAACTTGGTTTTCATTATACAATGAAGACGCTCAATTTAAGCCAACTCACTTACAGACTTTACCAACTTTCACTTCACTCCGGTACTTCCAAATCCTCCGGTGCCGCGATGGGTATCCGAAAGTAGCTCTGTTTCTACCCATTGCGCCTGTTTATGTTCAGCGAAAACCAGCTGAGCAATACGTTCCCCATTGTCAATTGTAAACGGTTCATCAGATAGATTAATCAGGATAACGCCTACTTCTCCCCGGTAATCTGCATCAATTGTTCCCGGTGAATTCAAAACTGTTATCCCCCTCTTAAGTGCAAGTCCACTGCGTGGACGCACCTGGCATTCATATCCTACCGGGATCTCAAGAAACAGTCCGGTTGGGACCAATGCACGCTGAAGTGGTTGTAAAATGACCGGTTCACTCAAGTTCGCCCTGACGTCCATGCCTGCTGAAGCATCTGTTTCATAGGCCGGAAGTGGATGACCTGACCGGTTAATGATCTTTACCTGCATACGTCTGCAATATTCGTCAAAATTACGGAAAAGCGGTGTGTTTAGCAGGTGGATTCTGGGTAGAAATGAACACAGTAATTAACAGTTTGGAGGAAGGAATAGAGATGTTAGAAGTGAGAAGCGAGAGACGAGACTTAAGTGTTAGGCGGTGCATTGGAATCTGGAGTCTGGAGTATGGAACAAGGACTTTGTTCATGCTAAGCACTACGCACGATGCGCTCTGCACTAATTTCTCTGTGGTGAGCTATAACAATAGCCTATTTCGCAAAACCCAGGTTCTTTTTCTCCAGGGTGTAAATGAGTCCAACGTAAACAAGGATGAGGAAATTATGGATCATGAAGCGTACAGTTGGATTTTCAAGACCCATCAATTTTGCAATGGCATAAAAGATTGCCGCGACTCCGAGGTAAAGTATAAATTTTCGGGAGTTATACTTTATCGGATAGTACTTCTGACCAAGATAATACGATGCAACCATCTGAATGGCATACACGATAAGTGTGGCCCAGGCGCTGGCCATGTAACCGTAGCTTGGGATAAATAACAGGTTGATGATCACCGTAAGTGCAGCCCCAACGATCGATATATACGCACCGAAGCGTGTTTGTCCGCTCAACTTGTACCAGATACTCTGATTGTAATAGATCCCCAGAAAAACATTCGCCATAAGCAGTATGGGAACTACCGCCAAACCTTCCCAGTACGATTCATTTCGGATGAAATACTTGAAGATCTCCAGGTTGAGAGACACCAACAAAAACACCAAAGAAACCGTTGCGATGAAGATGTTCATGATCTTCGCATACACCTTGTTTCGGTCTTCATTCTTCAGCTGCGCGAAGAAAAATGGCTCTGCGGCATATCGGTAGGCCTGTAGTAATATCGTCACCAACATGGCCAGCTTGTAGC
>JBKCAB010000606.1:0-2155 GCA_046307935.1 Bacteroidota bacterium
TATCAAGACCAGTCAATTTTACAACATATTCAAAATATTGCCTTTCATTTATTTGATAGCCCTTGTGTTTCATCTCATCAAATATGTAAGAATACTTAACCTTGTTGGTCGGTTGCATCCACTTATCTAAATATAAAAATAGATCATATGCTTCATCACTAGGGAAAGGATGCACCTCAGTATGCGGGATACTTCCAACAATTAACTTTTTAAGCTGATTATTTACATGAGATTGAAAAGAATTAAAATCTGGTCTAAACCTTTCTGCAGTTCCGTAAAACTTAACTTTAGAGGCACTTTCACCTATAAACTCAATAGCTGCTTCAATTATCTTTTTGCGCTCAATCTTTGAGAACTCATTAAAGTTTAAATGGTTTTCTATTTGATTGTATAAGCTATCAAAACTTGAATAAACAGATTGATCTATCTCAGCTCCATCCTTAGCATACTTAACGTATCGACCATATAACTGCACTACGTTAAAAGAAATAAGTCTGTAAGGATCGTAATATTTGGTGAGCAATATTTTCCGCTGTTTTTTCATCACTCAGCCTTTTTCAATTTTACAATCTTGGTCTTTGGCTCATTCTTTTCCCATAAGCTAAAGTAGTCATCTATATGATTATTCTCAGTCTCACCGATATACTTTAAAAGCATCTTTTCAGTTGAATGACCAGTAACTGCCATGATTAATTTATTTGGCAGTTCATTGTAATGATTAGTCGCAAATGAACGTCTACAAGTATGCGACCTGACAAGCTCCCACTTTTCAAACTCACCCGTTTCTTTTAAATGCGTGTTCGGATTCTGCCTTGTTCCTACCACCTTGTCTGTTAATCCAGATTCTCTGCAAACATCTTTAATCCAAAGATTGAATTTCTGATCTGAGATAGGTCGAGGAAAACCACCCCGTCTTTCAATGATTTCTTCAATATCGGGGTGTAAAGCAACGTCAACCTGTTTATTAGTCTTGGTCTGCGTATATCGTATGAACTTTCTACCCTTGGGTGTTATCAAGATATTCTTTTCATTAAGCCCCATTAAATCACCGACCCTTGCACCTGTCCAGCATCCAATAATTAACCAGTCTCTCGCATTTTCTCTATAATCCGTACCCCTGTACTCTTTAATCCTTTGTAGTTCATACTTATTAATTGTTACGAATGGACTGCTTTCTGTTGGAGCATTGAACTTATGTGATAATACTTGAATATTTACACCTTTCCCTCTATCCCTCGCATCAACACAAACTGTCTTTATCTGTTTAACATCCTTTGCTATTGAGTTAGTAGAAAGGTTTAAAATATTGCGCTCGTACTTAGTGAAATCGGAAAGGAATGTCAAGTCAATATCTATGAGATTGAATTTCCTGTTTTTATAGGATTCAAACTTTTGCAACCTCATGATCGTGGTGTTATAGTTCCTTATATGAGTTGGTGAAATTGGTCTTTGGGTTTTAGGATTTATTTTGGATTTTAAGTCATCCTGATAACTTCTAACTGCATCAACTATATTGTCAGTCTCCTTAACTAAATCAGGGTTTCTGTGTCGTTGGATTGAAAACTCCAGCCAATCTTTATTTAACTCCTTTCCTTTAGAAATATCTGCATGATAAAACGATTCAAGATCTATCCTTAATTTGTTGAGATTAGTCTGCATTGTCGCCTTGTCTTTATATTCAGCAATTTGGCGCACCTCTCCAGTCTTTTCATTCCAGTACTTGGGATTAATTGAATAACCTGTTCGGGCAGTTGCCTCCCTCTTCCCTTCAGTCATCCTCACATAAATAGTAGATGCTTCACTTTTACCCTTTACAATGAACTTAATTTTAGCCATAGCAACAATGTTATGGTTCAAATATAATTCCTTCCCGATTCTTTCCCGATATTTTCCCGAATTTTTTATTAACCTATTTTAACCTCAATTAATCAACTTGAAAATTCATACCTTATATATATAGGCATTTTTTAGAGGATTTTTAATCAAAAGAATTCACAGGGATTTAGGAGGATTAATATAGTTCGAGTTCAGTCATGCGCACAAAAAAGCCAAAGCTATTATTTGCTTTGGCTTTTTCATTTCTGCTAAAGTTTCACAAAAGGTTTTGTTACTGTAAAATCCGACTGAATCATTCGAACATAATATACACCATGAC
>JBKCAB010000607.1:0-10416 GCA_046307935.1 Bacteroidota bacterium
CACAAGGGTTGTACCAGCGATAAGACCTACGATCCAATTGTAACTGTACAATCCTTTGATCAAAAGAAATTCTCCAATGAATCCGGAAGTGAAGGGCACAGATACTGAAGCAAAAGCGATCACGGCAAACCAAAATGCGAATTTCGGAGCGAGCGATGCTATTCCACCCATTTCATTGAGCTGTCGCGTACCTAATCTTTTTTCCAGGATATCGGCTGCAAGGAAGAGTCCAACCGCCACAAGACTGTGGTTCGCGATCTGTACAAAGGATCCTGCTAAAGCATCTTCATTGAACAGCATTATACCGGCTGCGATCAAACCAACGTGACTGATTGAAGCAAACGCAAACAGACGCTTGATGTCAGACTGCTTGATAGCAATTACGCCTGCGTAAACAACACCAATAATTCCCAAAATGATCACCAGACAAAGCATCTCACTCAAAGCCTCTGGTGCGAGCGGGATCATCCAACGTACCATTCCGTAAAGCGCCATTTTCAGCATCAACGCAGAAAGCAGCATGGTCCCAGCCATTGGAGCCATCGTATATGTTGAAGGCTGCCAAGTATGAAAGGGAAACAACGGGATTTTAATCGCAAATGCAATGAAGAACCCTGCCATGATCCAAAAAGCACTCTTCGCAGAAAACTCAAGCGCGACTAGGGAGGCGTGGTCGAATGACGTATCGTATGCTCCCAGTGCAAAAAGCGACAGAAGCATTCCGAGTGATCCGACAAAAGTGTATATGAAGAACTTGATCAAGACAGGCTTACGTTCATCCGATCCATACCACAGCGCGATCAGGAAGATCGGAATGAGTGTCAATTCCCAGAACACATAGAACATGATCGCATCCATCGCCGTAAAAACCCCAAGTAGTCCAAATTGCATCATAAAGACCATTGCGTTGAAGGATCGTTCAGAAGCAATCGCTCTGTTAAGGTTGCTCAGCAAAATAATAGGAACCACCACATTTACCAGCAGAACCATGAAAAGACCAATTCCGTCATATCCCATTTTAAAGGTGAGACCGAAAGCCGTCACAAAGCCCGGATCGTATAAACTTACGTATGCTTCAGGTGAGAAGTAGGACAAATGGGCCAGTGCCACCACCATTGAAACAAGTGCGCCGACCAGTCCGACATAATGAACCAGATTCCTCGGAGCAATGGCAGAAACCAACGCAAAGACCAACGGTATTATAAAAAGTTCCAAGACGTTACAGTTTAATTAGATAATATAGTATGAGTGAGGCAACACCAAGCACCATCCAAAAGAGATAACCGGAAACAATTCCGGATTGCCATCTCCTCACCAGCTCTCCTGAACGGTCAATCAGTCCAACAAAACCATAAATGGACTTATTTAAAGCGAACAATTCTACCAGGCTGTGGAGCTTTTCAGCAATCCACTCGGTAGGTTTTACAAAAAGCTTATCATAGAGTTCGTCAAAGTACAACTTCCTGTTGGATACCAGCTGCCAACCTTTCAACTGTTCATCAGCAAGCGCCAAGCTACCTTTTCTTACATAAACCGTAAAGGTTGCCAATAGAATGACAAGCGTCATTACCACAGCGGCCCCCATCAGAAGCATCGCTTGGGATGAAGAAAGATGGTGTGTTTCGATCAGTTCAAGACCGCGCGTGTTGTGCTCCAGATAATGGGACATCCAGTGTGTACCGGATTTCAGTAGGACACCCGGAAGGTTGAGTGCTCCACCAACAACAGAAAGAACTGCAAGAACGATCAGTGGAATCGTCATATTCGCCGGACTTTCATGTAAATGATGACGTTGTTCTTCCGTCCCTCTGAATTCCCCGTGGAATACAAGAAAGTAAAGTCGGAACATGTAAATCGCAGTAAGTGCTACAGAACACATCAAGATGGCGTACAGTACCGGATTATGCATTACGGCATGTGCCAAGATCTCATCTTTCGAATAAAAACCAGATAGCAAGGGGAACCCCGCGATTGCAAGTGTTCCGATAAGAAAAGTAATATGGGTAACCGGAATAAACTTTTTCAAACCACCCATCCTACGTATATCCTGCTCGTGGTGCATGGCATGAATAACGCTTCCCGAACCCAAGAAAAGGAGCGCTTTGAAGAATGCGTGTGTTGTGACGTGGAACATGGCAGCGGTGTATGCGCCCATTCCAAGCGCTACGAATAACAAACCGAGCTGTGAAACCGTTGAATACGCCAGGACCTTTTTGATATCATTCTGGCGCATGGCGATAAAGGCTGCCACAACCGATGTTGCCAATCCTAGATACAACATGACATCCTGCGTCGTTGGTGCCAGTTCGAAAAGGAAGTTGGAACGAACAACGAGGAATATACCGGCAGTTACCATCGTGGCGGCGTGGATAAGCGCAGAAACCGGAGTCGGTCCTGCCATCGCGTCAGGAAGCCAAGTGAACAATGGGATCTGAGCAGACTTACCTGTAGCCCCTATGAACAAGCACATAGTTATACCGAATATCATCCAGGTAGAGACCTCAACTTTCTCAACGAGGATCTTATCAGCGAGCTCAGAATACTCCAGCGTACCAAACTGTGCCAACAACAAAAATAGACCGATCAACAATCCCAGGTCACCGATCCGGTTCATGATGAAAGCCTTTCGTGCAGCGATGCCGTTCAGCATTCCCTTTTCCTTATCGTTGTAATGGAAACTGATCAACAGGTATGAACAGATACCAACACCTTCCCAGCCGAAGAACAACATAAAGTAGTTGCTGCCGAGCACGAGGATCAGCATGGCAAAAATAAAGAGATTCAGATAGGTAAAGAATTTGTAGTAACCCTTATCATGCGCCATGTATCCCATAGAGAACAAGTGAATGAAGGAACCAACACCCGTAACGATCAGTGTCATCCAAATGGAGAGCGAGTCGAGCTGAAGGCGAGCATTCAATTGTAAATCCTCCAGACTGATCATCGTAAAGAGCTGAACCAATTGCTGCTTGTGCACGGACCCGAAGAGTGAAAGTGTCAACCCAAAAGAAATGAACATGACCCCTGTAGCGATCATCCCAACCACTTTTCGCGGCAAATTCTTACCAAGTGTACCGTTGATCAACGCTCCGATAAGCGGCAGGGCCAATATTGTAAGTAAAATTTTATCAACTGCCATACCTTATCCTTTTTGTTTGTTGAACAATCCAACATCTGTAGTTCTCAGGTTCCTGTAGGCCATCACTAAAATCGATAACCCAACAGTTGCCTCAGCAGCAGCGACCACCATAATGAAGAAAACGAAAACCTGTCCATCGCCTTTTCCGAAGTAGGTAGAAAAAGCAACAAGCAACAAGTTCACAGCATTCAGCATCAGTTCAATACACATTAACAGAATGATTGCATTCCTTCTTACCATTACACCCAATGCACCGATCACGAACAATACAGTGGACAGGATAATGTAATGATCAATTGGAACGCCAGCGTCAAAAATACTTCCAAGTACCATTATCAGTCAATTACTTGTTTTTCACGTTTAGCGAGCAGCACGGCACCCGCCATTGCTGCAATGAAGAGGATCGATGAAACCTCGAATGGGACTACATACTTGGTAAACAAAAGATTCCCAAGATTTTGCACCAGTCCCTGATCGTTCGGCGAGTCAACTGCGGCATCACTCAACATCACGCCATCTTTCAATACCGCCACAAACACGGTCAGCAGTATTCCGGCAGCAACTGCGGAAGCCAACTTGACAGCCAGCGAGGTTGTTGGTTCGTTCTCCTTTTTCAAGTTCAACAACATCAGAACGAACAGGAAAAGAACCATGATCGCTCCGGCATACACAATGATGTTCACCACCGCAATGAACTGGGCGTTCATGAGAATGTAGTTCGCTGAGATCAGGAAGAAGGTCAATACGAGGTAAAGCACACTTCTTACCGGATGCTTGCTGAGAACAACCATAAGCGCTGAGCCGATGGTCAATCCTCCGAGTATCATAGCTATTGTGAATAGACTCATTTTTCTGTTCTTTTTCCGGTGTGTTGTCTTTGGGTAATGTCGATGCGGTCGTTCAAATCTTCAACCAACTTGTCTTTAACGTATACGAATTAATTGCGTTCAAAATTCGAAGGAACAATCCTGTCTGTAAGGAATATCGCCTCTTTTGGACATGCTTCTTCGCACAATCCACAGAATATACAGCGCAACATATTGATCTCGTATGTCTCTGCATATTTTTCTTCTCTGTAGAGATGCTCTTCACCTTTCTTGCGCTCTGCTGCCACCATCGTGATCGCCTCAGCCGGACAAGCGACGGCGCACAATCCACATGCAGTGCAATTTTCTCTGCCCTGTTCATCGCGCTTTAACACATGTTGTCCACGATAAACCGGCGCAAAAGGTCGCTGTTCTTCCGGATATTTCACCGTTGCCGGTTTCCTGAACAAGTGTTTGAATGTGATCCACATGCCACTCAAAATTGCCGGCAGGTAGATCCTTTCCATGAAGGTCATTTCCTTGTTGGAAACTACTTTTTTTCTATCCGTTAAACTTTGCATGTCTCTTAGAACTTTGAATTTAGAACCAACCTTCTTTGAATGCCACGACAATTCCTGTAATCAACAGATTGATCAGAGAGATCGGGATCAAGCTTTTCCATCCAAGATGCATGAGCTGATCGTACCGAAATCTTGGAAGCGTCCATCGGATCCACATGAAAACGAACACGAAGAAAAATGTCTTTGCGAAAAGCGCAGCCAATCCAAGGAAAGCTAGAGTATTGCCTGAAAAATTATCCATTCCGGGGAAATTATATCCTCCAAAGAACAAGGTAGCGATCACCGCAGAAGAGGTGAAAAGCGCGACGTATTCTGCAAAAAGGTAAAAACCCATTTTCATGGAACCATATTCCGTATGGTAACCACCGATCAACTCACTTTCACATTCGGGAAGGTCAAAAGGTGCTCTGTTGGTTTCTGCTAAAGCACAAACAAAGAATACAACAAACGCAACGGGTTGCTTAAATACATTCCAAGTAAGCCAACCGTCTGCCCAAAAACCGTGCTGTGCTTTTACAATATCATTCAGACTCAGGCTTCCAGTCATCATTACGACAACGATCACACAGATCCCCATTGCCAATTCGTAGGAGATCATCTGAGAGCTTGCGCGGATAGCACCGTAGAGCGAATATTTATTATTTGATGCCCAGCCGCCGATCATGATCCCGTAAACACCAATGGAAAGGAAACCCATTATGAAAAGGATACCGATATTGACATCGGCAACCTGGAGTTCAATGTTGTTGCCACCAAAATTCAGACTGGTCGACCATGGAATTACTGAACCTGTCATTAGCGCAGTAAACATGGATAGTCCGGGCCCCATGATGAAAAGCCATTTATCCGCCTGATCAGGAATGAAATCCTCCTTAAAGAATAACTTTCCACCATCTGCCAATGGCTGAAGGATACCAAATGGACCCGCTCTGTCCGGACCTATGCGGTCCTGAAACCAGGCTGCCACTTTGCGCTCAAAATAAGTTGCATACGCTGCAATTCCCAGTGTTACTGCAAAAAGAACACTGATAAAAATGAGCTTTTCAATGATCTCACCTGTTTCCATCTGTTATCTTTTTTTGAGCGTTGCTTCGGGCTGTCAGGTAATGCCCCTGAGAGATCACCGACTGACGATCGATCTTTCGAGGGCCCAGGATATTCCACTGTGAAGCGTCCTTTTTTTCGTAACGACAATCGTTGCAGATCCATCCCGGCTTGCCGTCTTGATCCTCAACTTCACCGAATTTGTCTTTTCTTGCCGTCACCCGATAGATCTCATTACCAAACATCCAAACAACCGCTTTACCGGAGCACTTTGTACAATCGCACTGCGCTTCCATCGGTTTAAGGAACCATACACGGCTCTTGAATCGGAATGTTTTATCAGTAAGGGCGCCAACAGGGCAAACATCGATCATGTTCCCGGAGAAATCGTTCTCTATTGCATTTTCAATATATGTGCTGATCTCTGCATGTTCACCACGGTGCAATACACCATGTACGCGCTTATCCGTTAGCTGATTTGCCACATGCACACAGCGGTAACACAATATACAGCGGTTCATGTGCAGCTTGATCTTATTGCCGATGTCAATCGGGTCAAAAGTGCGGCGCTCTTCCTCGTAGCGTGTTTTTTCTGCTCCATGCTCAAAACCCAGATCTTGCAGATGACATTCACCGGCTTGATCGCAGACCGGACAGTCGAGTGGGTGATTGATCAGCAGAAACTCGACAACTCCTGCACGGTTATCATGGACACGCTCGCTGGTCTTATTCTTCACGATCATCCCGTCCATTACGTTCGTGGAGCAGGATGCAACAAGCTTCGGCATCGGACGTGGATCTTTTGCTGAACCTGCGGCTACCTCCACAAGACAGGTGCGGCATTTGCCCCCTGTACCCGGTAATTTACTGTAGTAGCACATTGCCGGAGGAACAACTTCCCCACCGATCTTACGCGCTGCATTGAGGATGGTCGTTCCTTCCTCAACTTCTACTTCAACATCATCAATGGTTACTTTGATCATAGTTCCATTTATTTAGGCGACCGCTTCTTTAGGAGCGATCAGGCCATAATTTCTTTTTTGTGATTCTTCCCTGTTGGTAACATGCCATTCAAACTCATCACGGAAATGACGGATTGCGGCAGCAACGGGCCAGGCTGCAGCATCTCCAAGCGGGCAAATCGTATTTCCTTCGATCTTCTTATTGATCTCAGCCAACAGGTCTATGTCACGCATGTTGCCCTGTCCATGCTCGAGACGACCCAAGACTTTTTCCATCCAACCTGTACCTTCACGGCATGGGGAACACTGACCACACGATTCGTGCGCATAGAAACGTGCAAAATTCCACGTATTTCTTACAATACACTGATCTTCATCAAAGACAATGAAACCTCCAGAACCGAGCATCGAACCGGATGCAAAGCCCCCATCGGCCAAACTTTCGTAGGTCATTAGGCGATCTTCCCCGGCAACTGTCTTCGTGACAAGAAAGTGTGGAAGAATAGGAACAGAAGAACCTCCCGGAACGCAAGCTTTCAGTTTCTTACCGTTCGCAATTCCACGACAATAATTATCTCCGTAAATGAATTCTTCTACGGTAATACCCATTTCGATCTCGTACACACCTGGACGAACGAGGTTACCGCAAGCGGATATGAGTTTTGTTCCGGTACTTTTACCCAAACCAATTTTAGCGTATTCCTCTCCCCCATCGTTCACGATAGGAACGACCGCAGCGATACTCTCGACGTTGTTGACAACCGTTGGACAACCCCACAGACCTTTCACAGCCGGAAAGGGCGGTTTGATCCTTGGATTCCCGCGCTTACCTTCCAACGATTCGATCAAAGCCGTTTCTTCGCCGCAAATGTATGCACCACCACCCGGAGCTACTCCCAGTTCAAGATCGTATCCTGATCCCAAAATATTTTTACCAAGGAAACCGGCAGCTTTCGCTTCAGCAATCGCTTTTTCTAGGATCTCAAGTATCCACATGTATTCACCGCGGATGTAGATGTACGATTGATTAGCACCCAGTGCGTAACTTGAAACGATCATTCCTTCAATGAGCAGGTGCGGGATCTTTTCCATCAGGTAACGATCCTTGAACGTACCCGGCTCCGATTCATCCGCGTTGCAAAGTAAATACCTGGGAACGCCCTCCGGCTTAGCCAAAAAGGACCATTTCATTCCCGTTGGAAATCCGGCGCCTCCTCTTCCTCTCAGACCCGATTTCTGCACCTCTTCAACGATCTGTTCCGGAGACATTTTCTTCAGGGCTTTTTCAACCGAACGATAACCTCCGTGCTTTCGGTAAACATCGAAAGTCTCTATTCCGGGTACATTATCGTGCTCTAAAAGTAATCTTCTTCCCATCTCTGTTTAGTTTGGAACCGTTCCTGACCTGTAATCCGCAATGATCTCATCCACCCGCTCTTTACTCAAGTGCTCATGGTATTTCTTGCCACATTGCAGCATCGGGCCGTAACCACATGCGCCGAGGCACTCGGCTGTTTTCAGGGTAAATAATCCGTCCTTGGATGTTTCACCAACCTTTATGTCTAGTTTTTCCTCGATGTAGGCAATAATATTGTCGCTGCCAACAAGCATACAAGGTCCGGTACGACATACTTCAAAGACATATTTTCCGGTAGGCTCAAGATTGAACATCGTGTAGAATGTGGCTACTTCGTACACCTCGATCGGCTGAATATTGAGCAACTCAGCCACGTAATCCATTGTTTCAATACTGAGCCAACCACCAAAATCTTCCTCAGCCATGTGAAGAATGCGGATCAAAGCACTTTTGTGCTTACCTTCAGGATAATCTTTGATCACCTCATGCACCGCTTTCAAGCGTTCTTCGCTGAATGCCGGTTTTGTGGAATGTCTCTTGTTCAGATCGATATGTGAACCTCCCATAATGCTTATGCGTCTAATTCTCCAGCTATCACATTCATGCTACTCATCGCCAGAACCGCATCACTGATGTTCTGACCGGTAATCATTTCCGGATATGCCTGGTAATAAATAAAACATGGTCTTCTGAACTGAAGTCGATAAGGACTTCTTCCTCCGTCACTAATCAGATAGAATCCTAACTCACCGTTTCCTCCTTCCACACTGTGATAGACTTCACCGGCGGGTATTGGCGTCTCTCCCATGACGATCTTGAAATGGTAGATCAAGGCCTCCATGTTGTTGTACACGTCTTCTTTGGGTGGAAGGTAGAACTCAGGAACATCGCCTTTGTAGCTTCCTTCCGGTAAATTTTTGTACGCTTGCTCAATGATCCTCAGAGACTGTCGGATCTCTTCCTGCCGAACCTGAAAACGGTCATAAGTATCGCCCTGCGTACCAACAGGAACGATGAAATCAAAGTCCTGATAAGAAGAATATGGGTTCATAACTCTGACATCATAATCAACCCCTGCAGCCCTTAAGTTCGGTCCAGAGAAGGAATATTCCAAGGCACGTTCAGCGGAGATAGGTCCGGCTCCGATTGTTCGGTCCATAAAAATCCTGTTTCTGCTGAGCAGCGAATCGAATTCATTGAACACCTTGGGAAATGTTTTGAGGAAATTCTGGAGCTTTTCGTGGAAAGCCGGTGTAAAATCTCTTTCAAAACCACCGATACGCCCGATATTGGTCGTCAATCGTGATCCACAAACCTCTTCGTAGAGCTCATAGATCTTCTCGCGTTCCTGAAAGACATAAGTAAAACCTGTAAGTGCACCCGTATCTACACCGATAACCGAATTACACACCAGATGATCTGCAATCCTCGCCAACTCCATGATGATAACGCGCATGTAGTCCACACGCTTGGGAACCTCTGCACCGATGAGCTTTTCTACAGTCATCTCCCAGCCCATGTTGTTGATAGGAGAAGAGCAATAATTCAAACGGTCAGTGATCGGAGTGATCTGGTTGTACGGTCTCCGTTCGGCAAGCTTCTCAAAAGCGCGATGAATGTACCCTACAGTCTGCTCTGAAGAAAGTATCTTTTCCCCGTCTACTTTGAGGATATTCTGAAAAATGCCATGGGTTGCGGGATGCGTCGGTCCAAGATTCAGCGTTGAAATCTCCCCGTCGATGGTTTCCGTCGATCGTTCGATAAAACCTTCCTGTCTTTGTTCAAGCTTCGTATTGCTCATATAACCCGTATTTATCTTCCGAAGAATCGGTCATCCTTATCCTCACGTGTTGCATCCTCAAGGTGATATTCTTTCCTCATCGGGAAATAATCCATTGAATCCTCATTCAGTATTCGAACCAGATTTGGATGTCCCAAGAAAATGACTCCGTAGAAATCGTATGTCTCACGCTCCATCCAGTTTGCTCCAACGTAGATCTCTGTGATCGAACGTATCTCCGGGTTTTCGATCGGTAAAAATGCTTTCAGACGTATCCGAAAGTTGTTGACTAAACTGTGTAGGTGATAGACCACTGCAAGCTCCCTGCCTTTATCCTCCGGATAATGCACTGCTCCGAGATTGGTAAGGTAGGAAACTTGTAGATCTTTGTCCATCTTCAACCATCCGATTACATCGCAAACCTTTTCGGGTGTCACTTCTACTGTGAGCAGTTCATACGGAGTATCCACCGCAATTATCGCTTCACCGAACTGACCTTTCAGTCGCTCAGCGACAACTTCATTTGTCAGTTCACTACTCATGGTTTTCAATGTTGTAATTGTTCAGCAAAGCCTTGTATTCATCAGAATAGCGCCTTCTAAGTGGTTCATGTTTCACCATCTCATGGATCTTCATTATTCCGTCGATGATCTGTTCAGGACGCGGTGGACAACCAGGCACATACACATCTACCGGAATCACTCGATCTATGCCCTGTAGTACAGAGTAGGTATCGAATATTCCACC
>JBKCAB010000608.1:0-1761 GCA_046307935.1 Bacteroidota bacterium
AGTACCAATTTTTCCAGTTTCTCAGCAGTTCCACCTTCCGGAGTCTTTACTTTGATCCAGTATAGATAAACTCCCTTGGCCAACTGGTCTCCAAATTCATCACGACCATCCCAAGGAATGCCCGCTGAACGGAATCCTTCCGTATTTACCATTTGATTGATCGTCTTTACAACCCGTCCCGATACTGTCATGATCTGAACCTGAACATCCATCATACTGCACACCTGATTGTGCTCAAAAAAGAACTCTGTTCGCGTAGTGAATGGGTTCGGATAATTCAACACATGGTCAAGTGCCACACCCTCTTTTTCTTGCACGACGAATTCCAAGGACCTTTCCGACGAGTTGTTGTTGACATCCCAAACCTTAACCGTCAGCGTATGTTTCCCTTTTTCCAGCTGTGGAAGCTGAAAATTGATCTTACCGGATTGATAGGAATCGATGTCTGCGACATAATAATCATTCAACACGAATGGATCTGCAGTGTTTCCATCGAGAATCGCCGTGAGATCATGACCAATGCCGTTTCCAACCGTATTGATACCGTTCTCGTCGAAAAGCTTTGCGATTAGAACAGGAGTTTCATCAGAGATTCCACCGTTCACAAAATTCTCATCATTTAGAAAAAGCTCTATTTCAGGACCCTGGTCGTCATTGATACCGTTGGGATCTATTCCACCAATGATGATCCGATCATCAGAACCTCCGGCGTCAAAATCTCCATTGTCGGCGTAATAACTGAGCTTACCCTTCCCATACGTCAGCGTAATATCTTTCGGGACGACAAATGAAAACTCAAAATAACCATTCGAAACTGAGGCTTTCCCTTTGTAAACGATATTCTTTTGAAGTTCGAACGGGATGACCGGAGAGGAAGGATCTTGCCCTAATGTGTTCTGGATCTTGGGTTTATCAAAAATAGACGGAGCAAGGACACCATTGAAATCACTGAGCACATTGCCCCCAAAGTCTTCTATGTGCCCCTTGATCGTCACCTTACTCAAAGCCCTTATGGTATCGATCTCGTTCAGCGGAGAGATGCCATTAATACTGTCCGTAACAATCTGCATTTGCGGCAGAGCAATGCGCAAGGCCGGATCACCGATCAATGTAAAGCTCCGTTTATTATCCGATGAACCTGAGAGGTTCTTGGTTACCCGCATGATCTCGCCAAACGTGAGTGCCTTATTGTCTGCATCACGGTCAAAAATGTTCTCGAAAAGACGTTCACCGGTAAGCGAATTCACCCCGAAATAAACAGACCTTGATGTGGTCATCAACGCAATTGCCCCACCATTCGGATTGAGTGAAACCCATTCGCCGGCCGACACCCTGGAGGGATCATCGTATTTCGTAAATTCGCACGTAGCTGATACAAAGACATTGAGTTTATTGATATTACTCCATTCCTGGATCTGAGGGATGGTAACAACACGCTCCTCAGCCAATCCTACTTCGCCACCATGCCCTACATAATTAACAACGAGCGCCCCTCTATCAATTCTGTCAGTTATTCCATCAAAAACATCGGGATAGCGCTGACCTCCGGCTGTGGTAACCTGTGTGTACGCATCCATGTAGAGTTTATCGCAGTTCATCTCAGGATGATCAGACTTCACCGCAGCATATTGCGCCTCAGTGTCAATGTTAACGAAATATCCGCCTTCCTCATCGTCTGCAACCTGAATGTAATTCAAACGCCAATCTCCGAAGGTTGAAGCTGGTCCGGACACAGAACAATTCGCGCCGGCACCACCGCTG
>JBKCAB010000609.1:0-921 GCA_046307935.1 Bacteroidota bacterium
ACGCCATGCTCTGAAAGTGTCACAAAACTAATGACATTGTTCAGCTTATTTTCGAGCTCCGTGACAGCGTTCTCAAAGGAAGTTCTGTCTTGCGGAAAGTGGATCTGTGTATTTAGTCCATCACGGAGTTCCTTGAGATTCGGCTTGAAAAGTGTGACATTTCGATAGGACAAGAAATTGTCCTTTTTCGGATCAACAACAGTGATCACATTGTTACGGTTACATTCGCTGATCACCTCACTGATCACCCTTTCGGATAAAACTCCCTTATTGTAATCTTCAAAAATGACTGCATCAATTCCCGTCCCGATCAAATTACAAACAGTGGTGATCAGTTCGGCTTCCTCATCTGCAGATATGTAGGCTGTCTGCTCTGAATCAACTCGGATCAACTGCTGGTTATTGCCGATCACCCTTGTCTTGACGGTAGTTTTGCGTTCATTGCTTCTCACGAGCCCTTCACCGGATATTTCGTTTTGCTTCAGTAGCTCTTGCAACAAAGCTGCCTGAGGGTCATTTCCGATCACACTGCAGAGCACAGGAACAGCGCCTAAAGAAACCAGATTAAGCGCTACATTACCGGCTCCCCCAAGTCTGTCTTCACGGTGTTCGAGATTCACGATAGGCACCGGTGCTTCGGGACTAATCCTAGTCACTTTTCCGCGCAAATAGGAGTCCACCATCACGTCACCCAATACAAGGATACGCTGGCCTGTAAAGCGATCGAATACGCTGGCGTAGTCCATTAATTCAAATTTTCTAGAGCACGTCGAATGCGTGACATGGCCTCCGTGAGTGTTTCCTCTGAAGCAGCATAAGAAATACGGATGCAATTCGGATCACCGAACGCTTCACCGGTAACAAGTCCCACATGCGCCTCGCTCAGGAGATACATACACAAATCTTCTGCACTATTGATTT
>JBKCAB010000610.1:0-2694 GCA_046307935.1 Bacteroidota bacterium
GAACCTATATTGTTCCCCCGGGTTATGCTGACATTTCATTTTTCAACGATTCGCTTCTCGTTTTCGAAAACAATGGACAGTATGGTTTGATGCGCAGGAATTGTTCGATCGTTCAGCCAGCTCAGTTCGATGAGATCGGTGCAGTCTATCAAGACCGGGCACTTTTTGTGATCGATGGCCTTTTTGGTTTTTTGGATGGGAAAGGAACAGTTGTTTTGCAGCCGATCTATGAGGTTTATCCGAATTATTTGACCAAAGGAAGCTTCAGGAACAATCACGCAGTTGTCAGAACGAAGGGAAAGTTTGGAATGATCGACCGAAATGGGAAAACAGTGATACCTTTTCAATACACAGAGCTCGGAGAATTCAGCAACCTGATAGCTTTTTCAAAAGGAAAACTTTGGGGTTATATCGATCCAACGGGTAAGGAAGTGATCAAGCCGGAGTTCGATCGGGCCGATAGTTTTCAATCGGGACAAGCCATTGCGGAAAAACTTACACTTTTAGGAGTTATCGATTCCAAGAATAAAATCATTCTTCCGTTCATGTTCAACAGTATTGATCGATTGGGTGAGATGTTCTACCTTGTTTCTTCTGGTGCGAAGTTTGGTGTGTTCGATAGTAAAGGTAATCGTGTATTACCAATTGAATATGAACAAATACGGAAATTGGATGATAACATATTGATATTGTCTACATTGGATGAAATACATTACTTTTATATAAGCGAGAACAGGATCATCAGGTTGAATGACAACAATGAATAGAATAGCCGATTTTATTGACCGACACATCTATGGGATCATTGCAGCTGTCGCCGCATACGTGATTATTTTTGTGTATCTCAATCTGGAAACCTACACTGAATACGTGCCAATCGGTTCTTTTTTTGATGGTGCACGCGTCGAAATTCCTCAAGACATAGAGGTGAAACCCGAAAACATTGAAATTCCCTCCGACTATGTTCCGCGCGATGTAAAGAGTATTGGACGAAATGTGGATGATAAAAGAGAGCGCTCTAAAACGGATTGGAAAGAGAATAAAATGTCAGCTTCTGATGTCGAAAAATCAGTAAAGGAATACGAACGTAAACTTTTTGAAGAGGCCGGTGGCGAGGCACAGCGCAAAAAGATCCAACAGGAAATGGATGAGCGCAAGAAAGATCAAAAACAAAATGCCTCACAAAAGCAGAATGAGACATCATCAACAACAGGAGGTAACAAAGCTTTCTCCGGTGATGTAATGGTTGAATGGGACTTGCGTGCAGCACACCAAAACAATAGCTGGTATGTTCGTAATCCAGGATATACCTGTGGTTATGGATCGTCAGGCAAGGTGATCGTTCGTATTAAAGTAGATCAGAATGGGGATGTAAAAGCAGCCGAGTACGATGCGTCATCGAGCAGAGGAGCAAATCCCTGCATGATCGAGCAGGCATTAAAGTATGCTAAAATGTCCAGATTCATTTATTCCTCCAGTGCTCCGAAATTGCAGGATGGATGGATCTCCTATACTTTTCGATCACAATGAATCGCCATCAAAACTGATCTCAAGTGGGATTTATCGATACATTGCGGAGGTTCACACCAACAATTCTTCTGACTTCTTACAGGAATTTCAAAAAAGGGAAGATTCGTAAGTCATTGGAGAAAGATCAGCGTCAGGGTAAGACCATTACAACCGATCGTCTCGTAGAAGACCTCTCCCGTTTGAATATTCACTTTGGCGATACGGTGATGGTTCATGCAAGCATGAGTAGGATAGGTGCTCTTGAAAATGGTCCTGAAACCGTCATATCTGCTCTTTTGAAAGTTATAGGTTCTGTTGGTAATATCATGATGCCCAGCTCTCCCAATGGAGGTTTACAACTCGATTATATTCGCGGACTAAAAGAATTTAGCGTCAATTATTCGCCATCTGCAATGGGAGCTATATCGGAATCTTTCAGAAAGATGTCGGGCGTCATCCGCAGTGCAAGTCCGACTGAGCCGGTATGTGCTTTTGGTCCTGACGCACAATGGCTAATTGAAGGTCATTTTGGAACCTTGACTCCCTATGGATCGGATTCTCCATGGGCCAGATTAGCGGATAAGAAAGGTAAGATCCTTTACATCGGGGTTACGCTGGATAATGCAGGAACGAGTTTACATGTTCTTGAGGACGCGGTCGAACAGTTTAAATATCCTGTTTACTACAGCGAAATTTTTGTCGTTGATGTGCGCGATGCCGATGGTAACCTTCACAAGGTTAAAACTAAAGTGCATAACCCAGAATTTTCAGCCAGAAGAAAATGCGATCGTTTGATCCCACTGTTCGTTCAAAAGGGAGTTGTTATCTTTGGAAAACTTGGAAATGCAACGGTGATGTGTTTTGATGCTGAGAAAATGCGAAATGTGATGATCGAGGAATACAGAAAAAATGGTGTCACAATGTACACGCCACTTGGCGAGGAATTGAACGATTAATGGAGAGGCAGAAAATAGTATTGATCACGGGGGCATCCGGTGGGCTTGGTAAAGCGATCATACCTTACCTGAGCGAACAGGGTTATACATTGGCATTACAGGCAGATCAAAGAGCAGAGGAGCTCATTGGTTGGCTGACTGAGCACAAGATTAAAAATGCGGACGTATTCAAGGCGCGACTCACTGATCTGGATTCGTGTAAATCACTTTTGAACAGAGTAGAGGATCA
>JBKCAB010000611.1:0-1683 GCA_046307935.1 Bacteroidota bacterium
ATGTTAAGCCGGACACAAATCCTGTGGAAGCAGCCGTAATTGTAACTGAAGACAATAAATACGTTGTAATGCCCGGAGGATCGCTTGAAGATCCAATGGAGTTCGATCAAATCAAGGAATTGGCGGCGAGTGCTGTAGATAAAGCGGGAAAAATGAAACTGAAAATATCAGGTCACCGTAAAGCAAGTTATGAAGCCGTTTTCCAGGTCTTGGCGCTTTCACAGGCCAATGGCTGGGATCCGGTTCTCGCATACGACAAATAAGAAAGGATGGCAACAGCGGTTCCCGAAGTAGCAAAAAAAAGTGATATCCAGAAAGGATGGATGGTCGCATTGGCATGCATTACTGGAATCCTTATTTACCTTATCCTTGCCACCTATCAAATGGCTGATCCCCCACCACTTCCATACGTCATGGAAACCACACCCATATTTCCCGAGGAACTGGATCTAAAAAACCTCGTTGTTGAGTCGGGTAATTCAGGACAAGGCACCCCTACAGACGATCCACTTGATAAACCTACTCCGCAGCAGCAGGAAGTCCTCAGTTCCACGAAAGAGCGTCCAACGAAGACAGAATCAGGAAAGTCCAACAAGACCAATACCCAAAGTAAGACTGACAATGGACCTTCAACAAGCAATCAGTCGAATGATCCGTTTGGTACCGGAGGTCAGGGAGGTGGATCTGGTTCTGGAAAAGGACCATTCGGAGAAGATGTAGGAAATGATGGTGATGGTCCTCCAGGACCAGGCTCAGGTGATGCCGGACGTGTCCGATTGAATGACCCTGAAACCAACCACATTGTTCCGGATAAAAATGCAGAAGTTCATTTAAAAGTTACGATCAACTCGAGCGGAACTGTTGTTTCTGCAGTAAACATTCCATCCAAAACCACAACAACCGATGGTCGTATTATCAATCAGGTGATTGCCGCGGTGAAAAATGATGTGCGCTACAGCAAAGCACCCGGCACGCCAAATTCGGTGCAATACATCACCGTAAAGCTATATGCACGCTAAAGGCTATCAGTCCGCTTTGGACTGGTTATTCAAGCAATTCCCCTCCTATCAGCTCATTGGCAGCAAAGCCTATAAACCAACGCTGCAGAACATCGAACGTATATGCGAACTGATCGGAGATCCGCAAAACAATCTCCGCTTTATCCACATTGCCGGCACGAACGGTAAAGGGTCCTGTTCATCAATGACTGCCTCGATCCTCACTGAAACAGGTTTACGCACAGGATTATTCACTTCTCCACACATTGCTGACTTCCGGGAAAGGATCAGGGTGAATGGAGAGATGATCGCCGAGAAAGATGTTATCGCTTTCATCGATGAGATCAAAACGTTATCGCTGGATTTCGAACCGTCCTTCTTCGAGATCACTTTTGCCATGGCATTGCAGCATTTTGCACTATCAGGCTGCGAAATTTGTGTGATCGAAACCGGTTTGGGCGGACGTTTGGATGCCACGAACATCATTCATCCAGTGGCCTGCTTGATCACCAACATTAGCCTCGAACACACCGCCATTCTTGGGGATACTGTTGAAGCCATTGCTGGTGAAAAAGCAGGGATCATAAAAAAAGACACACCCGTAGTGATTGGTGAGTGGACAAATGGTACGCGCCCTGTTTTTGAGCGTTTTGCTGCAAGTAATAATGCACCTATTCGCTTTGCA
>JBKCAB010000612.1:0-3430 GCA_046307935.1 Bacteroidota bacterium
CCATGATTCGCCGAAAATCCGCATTCTGAAAGACCTTCACAGATGGACCTCCCGAGATTGAGTTCGTCCTCGATCACCAGCACCCTTTTCATCTAAGCTGACTAATTAGGCACAAAACTACCAGGGGTCATGCGCTCATCTTTAATAACCTCCATGCCGTATTCGAAACGTTTCTCAACGAGTGGCTTACCCTTTTTGTCGTAGATGACAAAACGACCGTGTTTCAACCCATCCTTGTACTCCATTTCCTGGAGCAGATTTCCACGCCGATCGAAGTTCTTCATAATGCCATTCAGCTCACCCTCTTTGAAATTCGAAATGACTGCAGGCGTTTTACCGCCCGGATAATATGCGATCCACTCTCCATCTTTCTTTCCATTACTGAAATTTCCTTCTTCGGTCTTTCGGAAATCCTTGTCGGAATAGTACACTGCATGTCCGTGCTCAATGCTCTGCATACGGACCCTCTTCTTCATGATCCCGAAATCTACTTTTGACTTTTCCTTAATGATCTTATAGGTCACCTCATCCTTCGGCTTTCCGTTCTCGAAATAATTCGTCCATTTGCCCACCTTATAGTTGTCCTTGTACTTACCTGAAAGCTTCAGTTTACCGGAAGGAAAATACGAACTCCAGCTTCCATTCATCAGCCCCTGCTTGAAGGTGGTTTCATTTTTCAGCGTTCCATTCTCCCAATAATTCTTCCAAAGGCCCTGCTCCTTTCCAGCAGAATAGGCTCCTTCCATTAAGAGCGTTCCGTCTTCATACCAAGTTTTCCAGATTCCGTCCTTCTCGTCATTGACAAAAGTTCCTTCTTTGAATTTCTCGCCATTCTGATAGAGATAGGTCCATTGTCCTGACTTCAGTCCCCTGTCATAGCGTGCGGTGTAAGATACTTCCCCTGTTGGATACCAATAGATCCATTGACCGTGCTGCAGATCTTCCTTAAAAGTGCCTTCCTGGTCTTTGATGCCTTGATTGGTGTACCATGTCCAAACGCCTTCTTTCTTCCCGGCGGTATAGTTTCCTTCGACGTTTAGCTTACCGTTATCGTAGTAGTATTTATAGGGTCCATCCAGGGATCCCTGTCGATAGGTGGATGTTTTTTCAAGCTCACCGGTGTAATAATAGAAACTCCAGGTACTGTCTTTATCTCCTTCCCGGAAAAATCCTTTCAATGCGGTATATCCGTAAATACTGAACTCCTCGAACGGCCCATTTTTGAGTCCATTCTTGTAATTGTACCACTCTTTGACCTTACCTGTACTGAAATAGGTCGTGATCTCTCCCTCTCCATCCGTCACGGTTTGCGTATGTTCCTTGTCTGGCAACCAAAATGACCAGATGTAATTGACCCCTGCTTTTGTTTCTTCCATGGACTTTTCACTCCCATCGAAATAGAAGTATTTCCAAACGCCCGCTGCCTCACCGAGCTTATAATTTCCTTCCACAGCGAGCTTTCCGTTCTCATGCCATTCCCGGTAGATGCTGTCCTGACGGTCCATGTAAAAATAGCCCTCCTGCTTGGGTTTATTATCTCCGTAGTAAAGCACCGCCTTGCCCTGAAGCAGATCCTTGTAGTAGTTGCGCTCCTCCTCCAGATCTCCCAGACGGTTATAATAGAGCCATTTACCATGCTTCTCAGTCGTTTCACCGAGCTCATCCACGTAATAGGAGCCGATAGCCTGGAGCTGTGTTCTATTGAAGTCCCAAAACAAAGATGCCTTTTTGGACAGGTTTTCTTTCTTTATCTCCTGCGCAAAACCACCGGAAACCAAAAAGAAGATCAATAAAAGAGGTAAGATCCGCATATCCGCCATTTTAACATTCATAACTCATGACAAAGCGCCTGTTACATTGCCATAAAACCCTGCACTACAAGGAACACGCCGAAAATGACAAATACGATCCCAATGAGATGATTCAAGGCGATCAATAGTTTGTCTGTCACCAGTGGTCTCAGTCTTTTCGCACCGAAAATCTTTAGCAGATCAACCGAAAAGAAAGTGATCAGAATGACTCCCAGGAAGAAGAGGATCGAAGCGTGCTGCGGATCCCCCGAAGGCGAGTTCTTGCTGCCGAGAGTCATCACACTGAACCAGTAAAATACCACCAACGGATTCGCTATGTTCAGTAAAAATCCTTTAAGAACGAGTAGCGCATAGTCGCCCGCACTCTGTACCACCCTTCCCAGGTCATCAAAAACAACTTCTTTTGGTTTCTTGAACCAGGTGGCTACACCATATATAAGAAATAACGTTCCGCCGGCCAACTTGAGAATTACCTGATTCTTACCGGCTGAAAGTTCAGAGACCTCTGCATAAAATACATACGCGATCATGATGTAAACCAGATCGCTGATCAAGACACCAAGGTCCAGTGCCAATGCAGCCTTTATTCCCCTTCTGATACTGGTCTCCAAAAGGACAAAGAACACCGGGCCGACCATAATGCTCAGCAGAAATCCGGTGACAATACCTTTCAATACCAGGGCAAGCAATGTTTTCTCCTTTTTACAAAAATACGATTTAGGGCCTGAAAGGATTCATTTGTTCCGACCCACAATCAAAAAAATCAAAAATTGAGACGGATTTCGGTGGAACTGTAGAAAAATTGGTGAAGTTCATTAAATTTGTATCGACCGAAAAAGCTAGGGTCAAACAAAGTGCACTTTTATGAAACTTGCAGCAGCAAATAAAAAATTAGATTCGATCATCGAGAAGGTGGAGAAAAAAGGGCTTAAAGCCGAAAAACTGATCGATGATCTGAAGGAGCTCAGAGAATACGCACTCAAAGAGCAGGATCCGCTTGTCACAAAGGTTTTACGCCTTACCTATGAATATCTTGGTGACCGTGATTCATTCGATGTTCAAGCTCAGTTCGAGGAGGATGAGGAAGGAAACGAATTCCCGATCGAGATCGACGACACGGATAATCTTCTCTATCTTTTGAACCTGCTAAAGAATGCAGACCACAAGATCAATCGCGAGGAGATCAAGGATTACAGAAGCGCTCTTAAGCTTGAATTATACTAATTCCCGATACGATTAAGGAGGCCTGCTTAAAAAAGCAGGCTTTTTTTTATTTCCGGACCCAACCTTTTCAGATACTCCTTCGTCTAGTAATTGTTGAGACAAAAACGTTTGTTCAACACTGGTTTTATTTTCCTTGCAGTAACCTGAAAAGAATCCTTACCTCTTCGATCATCTACAGGATCGTCTCATGGGTTCTTTTCAGGTTTTTTTATTCGCAATAGGTACAGTAGCTGTTCCATCCGGGGGTATGTTCAACGTTAAGTTCCGGATCTAGCATTTCAGAGAACAACTCCGACAGAAAATCAGCATAATGGTTGGTGATCGTTCCAAGGCTATTCTGATCACCGGAAATGCTGAGTTTAAAAAGACCATCTTTCAGTCTTAAAAACGAACAC
>JBKCAB010000613.1:0-1117 GCA_046307935.1 Bacteroidota bacterium
AGAGGAATAAAATTATCGATTCATATGGTAACGAAGGAATTAACCAATTATCAAAGAATTTGAACATGCAAACGTTACATTCTTGAAGATCAATTAGGTTATTTACATGTACGAAAGGATTTTGCTTAAATTTCATAAGGATTATATGAACAAGCAATTGCCTTTTGTGCACATTGCTTGGTTAACTTTAATTTTGCCAATACTATTAAATTAACACCATGGCAATCTACGAATTCAACGGCTTCAGGCCGGTAGTGCATAAAAGCAGTTTTATTCATCCACAGGCTTGTGTCACGGGTAACGTGATCATCGGGGAAAGAGTTTACATTGGGCCGGGTGCTGCGCTGCGCGGAGATTGGGGGCAGATCATCATTGAGGATGGCTGCAATGTTCAGGAAAACTGTACCCTACACATGTTTCCCGGCACCACAGTGATCCTGAAAGAAGGCGCTCACATCGGGCACGGTGCTGTAGTTCATGGCGCGATCATCGGCCGCAATTGCCTTATTGGAATGAATGCCGTGATCATGGATGATGTGGTGATCGAAGACGAATGTATCATCGGTGCCTTGTCATTTGTTCCTGCCAAGATAGTTTTGCCGAAAAGAAGTCTGGCGGTCGGTAACCCTGTGAAGATCATCAACGAAGTATCGGATGAGATGATCGACTGGAAAACCAAAGGCACTGCGCTCTATCAGTCACTTCCCGCAGAACTTCACGCAACGCTCAAGCCTTGTGAACCACTGCGAGCGATAGAAGCTGACCGCCCAAAGCAGGAAACAATGTATGCAACCTGGGAAGCGATCAAAAAAGGGAAGATCTGATTTGAGCGCAAATTTATTTTCGCAGCGTTGAAGGACAAACGTAATCCGTTTTAGGTACCCCCGTTTTCGCAATGGCGCCGTAGCCTCCAACAACTTCAATAAAATTATCGTAACCTCTTGATTTTAAAATAGATGCCGCGATCATACTTCGGTAACCTCCCTGACAATGAATAATGAAGGGTGCATCCTTCGGGAATTGGGCCATATCCTCGTTGATAAAATCAAGTGGGATGCTTTTCGCACCTTCCACATGTTCAGCCGCAAACTCTCCAGGGCGGCGGACATCAATAATG
>JBKCAB010000614.1:0-2489 GCA_046307935.1 Bacteroidota bacterium
GCGTTTCATGCGTGCATTGATCGACAATGTTCAAAAGTATGAACAACATTTTGGCATGATCGAAGATAACGATCAACAGATGCCACCGATGAACTTCGGGACTCCTAATACGATGGCGTGATTTGAAGCTCTTCGCCTGGATATTCTCCTTGTACATTTTTGTACTGTCACTTGCTCCGAATATGCAGGGGGGTGAATATTTTAAGCTTGCTCAGCTGATCAGTCATTATACAGAACATCAATCAGGTAAGATGGCCTACGTGGACTTTATCGATTTCCTCAATGATCATTACTTGAATGTAAATCATCACGAAAAGGAGCATAAACACTTGCCTTTCAAGAACCATTCCTCAACACACATAGCAGTTGCTGACCATCGATTATCGAGTATTGCAACTATCTATGAAATACGCATAGAAACGATAAGTTCTCAATTAATATTCCCTGAAAAATCGATCTTTTCTGATACGAAAATTGTATCGGTATGGAATCCTCCCAAACACAGCTGATGTAAACAAAAAGGGCTTGCCCCATGGTTTTCATTAATGCTGTTCATTCATGTTACATAAGATCATTCATTGGTCCATCTCCAACAAACTGATCGTTGGAGTGCTGACTCTAGGATTAATAGTCTGGGGTATATTTTCCCTTGGCGAACTACCCATAGATGCCGTACCTGACATCACCAATAATCAGGTTCAGATTGTTACTTCTTCGCCTTCTTCGGGTGCGGAGGACATCGAACGCTTTGTTACTTTTCCCGTGGAGCAGACAATGGCGACCATCCCCGGAATTGAGGAGATCCGCTCTTTCAGTCGTTTCGGATTAAGCGTTGTAACCGTGGTATTCAATGATGATACGGATATTTACTGGGCGCGCCAGCAGGTCTTAGAGAGGCTTGCTGATGCCAGTAAGCAGATCCCACCGGGATTTGGAGATCCAGGAATGGCACCATTGAGTACAGGGTTAGGAGAGATCTACCAGTACATTGTTAAGCCGGCGAAAGGTTACGAGAAAAAATACAATACGACAGAACTTCGGACCATACAGGACTGGATCATTCGCCGCCAATTACTAGGTGTTGAAGGAGTTGCAGATGTCAGTGGCTTCGGAGGGAACTTGAAACAATATGAGATCGCTGTTGATCTGGTCAGACTAAAAGCTTTCGGGTTAAATGTCGACGATGTATTCAGAGCTGTGGAGAAAAACAATGAAAATACGGGAGGAGCTTACATCGAACGTTACTCATCCACTACCTATATCCGGACAGATGGTCTGATGAAATCCACTGACGATATCGAACAAACTATTATCTCTTCTACTGATGCAGGTACACCGATTAAAGTAAAGGATGTAGCCAAGGTTATGATCGGGTCGGCAATACGTTATGGAGCACTTACCTCTAATACTGACGGAGAAGCAGTTGGGGGTATAGTTTTGATGCTGAAGGGAGCCAATTCCTCCAAAGTGATCGAGCATGTCAAGGAAAGGATGAACCAGATCAATAAGACACTGCCGCTCGGAGTGAAAGTAGAAGTTTATTTGGACAGAACAAAGCTGGTAAATAATGCCATCTCAACGGTTTCTACAAATCTTATCGAAGGGGCCTTAATTGTGATCTTTGTGCTTGTATTGTTGCTAGGAAATTTTAGAGCTGGTCTTATCGTTGCATCTGTTATTCCACTAGCCATGTTGTTCGCCATTTCCTTGATGAATGTTTTCGGTGTCTCCGGTAACCTGATGAGTCTTGGAGCGCTGGATTTCGGATTGATTGTCGACGGAGCAGTAATCATTGTAGAATCCACTCTACATTTCCTTTACCATCATGGGAACAAAACGCTAACCCAGCATCAGATGGACTCACAAGTGTATCAGTCTGCTTCTAAATTCAGTAAGAGTGCGGTTTTCGGACAGATTATCATCCTGGTTGTATATCTTCCGCTTCTAGCACTGGTAGGTATCGAAGGCAAAATGTTCATGCCGATGGCTCAAACGGTCATGTTTGCGATCATTGGAGCGTTAATATTGTCTCTAACCTATGTACCAATGATCTCAGCTATGTTCCTAAGTAAGAAGATTATCGTTAAGGAAACGGTCAGCGATCAAATCGTCCGTTTCGTGAGGCGTTTGTACTCACCTGTTTTGAATATTTTTCTCCGACGACAACCGGCGGTACTTTTTGGTCTTCTTGGTTTGATTCTTTTAAGTTTTATCTTGTTTTCAAGGCTTGGAGCTGAATTTATCCCTTCACTGGATGAAGGCGATTTTGCGGTCGAGGTTCGTTTGCCAACAGGTACGAGCCTGACCAAGACGATAAGAGAAACAGAAAAAGCATCGGATATCCTCCTGAAGAACTTTCCTGAGGTAAGACAAGTCGTAGGGAAGATAGGAACGGCCGAGATACCGACTGATCCCATGCCTATGGAAGCTTGTGACCTGATGGTAATCTTGAAGGAAAAGGATGAATGGACATCTGCTTCTAGTAAGGA
>JBKCAB010000615.1:0-2757 GCA_046307935.1 Bacteroidota bacterium
CTATTATTCCACCACACCTGAAATAGTATGGTCAACAGGAGCTACAACTGCAACCATCTCTGGACTTACTTCGGGTACCTATACGGCAACAGTAACAAATATTAACGGTTGTTCAACCAATAGTTCTGTAACAATAACTACTCCTTCTGCAATTTCTATCACAGAAACCATTACAAATGTTCTTTGTAACGGTGCGTCTACAGGTAGTATTTCTTTAGCTGTTTCAGGGGGCATTGCAACATATACATACAACTGGAGCAATGGAGGAACCGGTTCTTCTATATCTGGACTTATGGCAGGAACATACACCGTTACAGTTACCGATAATACAGGATGTACAGCAAGTGAAACATACACGATTTCCCAGCCTTCGGCAATCACAGCCACTGCGTCTGCCACTACTACCTCGTTGTTGTGTTTTGGCAATCAAACAACACTGAGTGTTGTGGCTTCAGGAGGAACGGCACCTTACACCTACAGTCTGAATGGCGGTACATTCCAGTCTTCCAATTCATTTACTGTTGGAGCAGGAAGTTATACGGTTACTGTGCGCGATGCGAATAACTGTCAGGTGAACAGTAATACAGTTGTAATCACCCAACCTTCAGCATTGAGTGCAAGTATTTCAGCGGGATCTATCGCTTGTTTCGGAGGAACAACAACACTTACTGTGAGTGCATCTGGTGGTACAACAGCCTATCAGTATAGTCTGAACGGTGGTTCTTATCAGGCATCGAATACGTTTACGGTTGGGACAGGAGCATACACGGTTACTGTCAAGGATGCTAATTTATGTACTCAAACCACAAATACATTAACTATTACTGAACCTGCCGCAGTATCTTCACCAACGGCTGGTGCTAATACACCGCTTTGTGCAGGTCAAGCGCTCAATCTAACTGCAACCACAGTTAGTGGAGCCACGTATAGCTGGACTGGCCCTAATTCGTTTACGAGTGCTTTACAAAATCCATCCATAGCAGGAACGACAACAGCGAATAGTGGCACTTACCAAGTTACAGCAACGGTATCGGGTTGTACAAGTGCACCGGGTTCAATCGTTGTATTAGTGAACCCTCAACCTTCTATTTCGGCGCAGCCGTCAAACGCACAGGTTAATCAGGGAGCTACAACGACGATGTCAGTTACGGCTTCAGGAGTGGGAGCAACCTACCAATGGCAATACGCAACAAGTGCCTCTGGACCTTGGTCAAATGTTGTAGCCGGTACACCTTCAGATATCAGTTATTCCGGGGAAACAACAGCAACATTGACAATTAACGCAGGTGAGTCTGCTCCTCTTGGCAACACTAACTTCTATCGATGTGTAGTTTCCATAGGCTCTTGCAATGTAACTTCAACTTCCGGCCAACTAACTATTTTAATTGGAAATAATACGTGTGCAACTGCTTTCGAAATACAGCCAGACGGTGTTGCCTTGTCAGGCAGTATGGCAGGTGTTTTTGATGAACTTTGTACAGGAGAATATGATGTTTGGTACTATTTTACCCCTACATGTACAAATACCTATCAAATTGCTTTGAATGCTTTATCCGATAATAAGGATGTATACATTTATCAGGGATGTCCGAGTAGTTGTGCAGATCCATTTTTATTATCGGGTGTTAATACCGGTACCACAAATGAGTTGATTTCGGGAACCTTTACTTCTGGAGTTACATACTACATTAACGTTGTTGATTATACAGCTTCCGGAACTTTTAACCTAACTGTAACCGGTCCAAATCTTCCTGTTGTCAATTTCAGTCCGAGTCTTGTCACTGTTCCTTCTGGTGCTAGCGCTTCTTTCAGTGTTGGAGCCTCAACTTATAGTTCAATTAATTGGCAATATTCTGATAATGCAGGAATTACGTGGAATAATATTTCGGCCTCTTCACCATACAGTGGTGTGAATTCAACATCCTTGAATATCAATCCGGTTAGTTTGGCAATGGATCAATATTTGTTCCGAACAGAATTATTAAATCAAACTATTGGTTGTCCTTCACGCTATAGTAATTCAGCCGTTTTAAATGTTTGGTCAACAAATGCTGGTTTAGATCAAACTCTTTGTTCGGGGGTCAATGCAAATCTTAATATGTCAATTGATGGAACTCTGTCTAATGTTATATTTCAAGAGAATTTTGAGTCGGTTACGACATTTCTAGGTGCAGGAATAGGTAATTGGGTATTGCAAACCGATGCAAACGGAACAACAAGAAATCTTTGGGGAGTTTCATATTCACTGTCTGCTCCTTACAATGCATTGAACGGAAACAAAAGTTTAGCTGTAATTGCAAGAAATAACAGTACAGGTCAATTAAGTGCTGCATACAATAATGGTAATTCGGCGGATATTCAGGCAATAACCCCATCGATTTCTTCATTAAGTTACACAGGGCTGGTGCTTTCTTTCAACTGGAAGGCACTAGGAGAAAATTGTTGCGATTACGGTCAGGTAGGATATTCCGTAAATGGCGGAGCTGTTACATGGTTTCCAACGGGTGGTTATTTAAATACTGGTCAATACAAATTAACTACAAACTCTACTCCACAGACATATTCTCTCCCAACTTCTCTGAATAATACGTCCAACATTAAACTTCATTTCCGTTGGATCAATGATGGTTCAATAGGCTCGCAACCTGGATTCTATGTAGATAACATTGTTATCACCGGCACACCAACCATCACCTACGCTTGGACAGGTCCTGCAGGAGCTACCTATACACCAAACAATACTTCAGCTTCAACAAC
>JBKCAB010000616.1:0-1223 GCA_046307935.1 Bacteroidota bacterium
CATTGGATGGCAAGCCGGTAAATGTTAGCATCGATCCAAAGCGCAAGGTGCTGATGTCAGTTAGATAATTTTTCTCTCCCGGAATTGATTTCATTAAAAATGATTAGTTTGGTCATATCAATAAACAATACTATGAAGAAACAACTATTCTTTTTTGCCTTTGTCTTGTTAATTTCACAAATGACGATCGCACAATGTACGATCTGGTATGTGACTTCAAACGGTACACCTGCCGGAGAAGGAACCCGAACAAGCCCCAAGGACATTGTATCAGCTTTTAATTCTGCAAGTTCCGGTACATTGATCAGGATAGCGACTGGCTTATACAATGTTGACAATGAATTGGTCATCCCTTCTGATGATATCGTTGTGGAAGGTGGATTCATTGAGTCGGAAGACTGGACAAAGACGAGCTTGCAAGGAGCCACAACAATCAACAGGACAACGGCTAATCCTGATGGAATTACGAATCAGCACCGGATCATTGCAATGATGGCGGAGAATAAGAGTGGGTTTGAAGTTCACGATGTGACAATAACAACCGATGATGCAAACTTGGCGGGTATGACGACTTATGGTGTCTATCTTAGCGGTTGTTCGGGATACAAGTTTGTGCGTTGTCAGGTAGAAGCCGGAAACGCTGCCAATGGTCAGGCGGGAACCTCAGGCCAGGCTGGATTCAATGGTACAAATGGTTTTGTTGGAGTATCTGGTTCATGTGATGGAGGTGATTGCACGTTCAGCAGTGGTGACCCGGGTGGTGCAGGTGGTGCCGGTGGGGCCGGTGGTGCCGGTGTGAATGGCGGTGCTGGTGGACCTCAAAATAACAGTCAACAGAACCCTGGTTCTGCTGGTAGTCCGGGAAGTGGAAGGAATGGCGGCGGCGGCGGCGGCGGCGGCGCTGGAGGAGATGAGTGTACAGCAAATAATGGTGGTAATGGAGGTGCAGGTGGAGCGTCTGCTTGTTCTTCCGGTGCTGCTGGAGGAAATAGAGGTAGCGATGGTGATCCTGGAACGGATGGTGCCAACGGTGTTAATGGAGTGAACGGTACGCCCGGAACCAATGGGGCTGACGGTACATCTGGGACTGAGACAGGAGGATTTTGGGTTGCCGGCGGACAAGGAGGGGGTGGTACAGACGGTTGCGGTGGTGCCGGCGGCGGCGGCGGCGGCGGTGGCGGTCGTCAAATCTGCACTTTTTGCGATAATGGACCAGGTAATGG
>JBKCAB010000617.1:0-1087 GCA_046307935.1 Bacteroidota bacterium
ATTTTTCTCCCTTCGCACTTCGCATTACTTTCTTGTTCAATTCTTCCAATAGGAACTCCATATCGAAGCGCTGATAATTGAACAAGGTTCGAATGGTCGCCTGAAAATTTGCCATCAGCATGGCCGCGCTGATTCCTTTCCCAGAAACATCTGCGATGCAAATGATATATTCCTCATCTCCGAGTGGTATGAAATCGTAATAGTCCCCACCCACTTCGTGTCGTGGCGTGTACCTGGCGGAGATATCCATTCGACGATTTGATGGCAACTCGGAAGGGAACAGCAATTTCTGCATTTCAGAGGCTACTTCGAGTTCTTTCCGTATTCTCGCCTGTATGAGACTTTGTCTTGCCATTCGCTTGTTTTCGATCGCTACGACAATGATGTTGGTAAGTGTCTGCACAAATGAAATATACATCATCCTGTCAGAGAGCTTAACCGGACCACTCTTTAAACCCGCGATCAGGAGGTAGGCTAAAGGATTCTTGTTGTGAAAAACAGGTACAATTACGTCGAACTCACTGAGCAAAGAGCTGTGAGATGATTCGATCACCGTTATATCGCGGAATCGGGCGAGATCTCTGGGTACATCAATATCTTTCACCCGACCTTTAATGCCTACTCTGGCAAGTAAATTCCACTCTTCCTGTAAATTAAAAAGTACAAAACGATCGAAACCAAGCTGCTCTTTCAAAATAAACTCATAGAGTCGAATGAGCTGATCGACATCCTGATTAAGATTAATTGCATTGGTGATCTCAAGAAGGGAATTGAGTTTAAAGTCCTTCAACTTAAGCTGACTTTCCAGTTCCTGGATGAGCTTATCGTTCATCTCAATTTCTCCAATATTCCGGGTAAACGACGTAATGCTGCCATTTCGCGAAATTTTTCCTTCACTTCAGCACACGGACTTCCAAAATAAGTTTTACCTCCCTCCAAGCTCTTAGAAATACCGGATTGAGCAAGCACGATCGCGCCCTCACCCAACGTAACATCACTAGCACAGCCGACCTGGCCCCATAGCACAACCTTATCCATGACTCTAACACACCCGGCGAGTCCTACATTGGCAGCCATCAGACAGTCT
>JBKCAB010000618.1:0-16263 GCA_046307935.1 Bacteroidota bacterium
TCAACTTTCAATCGATTTCGGGATGAGTCGCTCAAAGAGCCGGAGTATTTCAATGTTTCCCAGTATCCGACCATGTCCTTTGAAGGCGACGATTTCGCAGTTACAGACGATTTAATTGTTCTCAACGGCTACTTTACGATGTTGGGGAGGCGAGTCGATCAGGTTGTTGAAATGAAATACGTTGGTTCTGAAGTTCACAATGGACAGTCGTATCCGATACTTATTGGTCGGGGCACGATCGATCGTACGCGCTTTGGTATGCGACCGGACCCCAAAGAAGGGAATGTGGTGAATTTCAACTTCCGAATTTCACTTAAAAAATAAATGATTCAGAAATACAGGGCTTTGCCGTAGAGCTTGCCTTCACGGAACACAATTGCAGGGAAGGGAACCTTTAAGTGGTTGAGTTGCTTCAGGATCAGGCTTGCCCATTTCTTTTTTACCGGAATCCTCGATAGATCCAAGTCAAGAGAGAATAGCCACTCCCGGTATGAATCGAACGATCGGTTCTCTCCTCCAAGTGAAAGAATAGCCTGGTCCTCATCACCGTAAAGACGTTCATGAGCACTGTAACCAATCGAAAAACAGAGCCAGTTCGGGAATTTCCCTTCATCCATGAAGTTACCCGGGCTAATCGACAACCAATAGGATTGCCCATTGTAATCTTTGAGCAAACTTTCGGTGAAATTCCCTCCCAATACTTCCGGTCGATAAGCAGCAAATTCAGTCGGTCGATAGGAGAACTTTGGAATCAGACGCTGTTCCTTCCAGAGCAGTTCCTGTGAGGCATATCCCAAAACGCCAACGGTATTGGATGCGAGGTCTGCCCATGAAAACCCCCAATCCTCACTCAGTCCATCAAACACCTCCAGTGTAGCCTGATAGCCCCAGGCAACGGATGATCCCACCAACAGGGATCGTTTTCTGTCAAGTCCGGTCCAACGAAACATAGAACTGCTTAAATCATTGATCTTCCAGGCAGTGTAAACATGTCCGAGCTTATCCATCTGAAGCCAACTTCTGCTATCGTCGTAGGCATGAAATCCTGAAAGCTCCTGTTTACCGTACCAAACTGTGTAAAGTGCCGTCATCGACCCTGCCCAAGTGGTGCCTGTAGCGATACCGATCCCGGTTAAACGCTTTTTATTCAGTGTATCGCTCAGTTCTAAAAAGGATTTCTGTCCTCTCAGATGAGCATGAAAAATAGCGCTCATGAACACGAAGAGTAAGGTTTTCCGAAGCATGTTGTGAAGGTACATTTTAGACGCATAGTGTTCACAATCTTGTTGAAAAAATAAAAGTGCACAACCTGCGTTCTAGGTGAGAACCTTTACCTTTAATTTTTACTGAATTAGAAAGGAAGATCAAATGAAAATGGTTAGAAAAGACTGGAACGAGATCCGCATTAATGATAGCTGGGCGATCTTCAAGATCATGTCTGAATTTGTGGAGGGCTATGAGCGAATGGCGAAGATCGGACCATGTATTTCTGTTTTTGGTTCTGCCCGAACACAGCCAGATAATAAGTACTATCAATTGGGCGTGGAAGTTTCAGAACTGTTAGCCAAAGGAGGGTATGGTGTGATCACAGGAGGTGGTCCCGGAATCATGGAGGCAGGCAACAAAGGTGCTCGGCAGGGTGGGGGCAAATCCGTCGGACTGAATATCGATCTCCCTTTTGAGCAGAACCATAATCCGTACATCGATCCGGAACATAATCTTGAATTCGATTATTTCTTTGTGCGCAAGGTTGTATTTGTGAAGTATGCTCAAGGTTTTGTAGTGCTTCCGGGTGGATTTGGAACGCTTGATGAAATGTTCGAGGCACTTACACTGATACAAACCAAAAAGATCAATGAACGCCCGGTGGTGCTTATTGGATCTGATTACTGGAAGGGATTGTTCGATTGGATCGAGAACGTGATGTTACATCAGGAACATAACATCTCTTCTCAGGATCTCGAGCTATATAAGATCGTGGATACCGCTGAGGAGGCGTTTAAATACATCGACGATTTCTACAAGTCACATGCCTTGTCACCAAATTTCTGACCCGCCCCAGTTTCGCGGATAGTTGTATATTTGTCACACAGTAGTTGAGTTATGGATCTTCTCAGGAAGTTGAAGGAATATATCTGGACAAAAACCTTTTTGAAAAAAACGGGCATTGTCTTCTTGTTCTATTTTCTGGTGGTGCTACTCACGATTTTTATCCTTGATATCTACACCAATCACGGGCAGCTGATCAAAGTTCCCAATTTGGTAGGTAAGAACATCAAATATGCAGCTTCCAAATTGGAAGAGATGGATCTGGCCTATGAAGTGCTAGATTCAATTTACGATTCGATCAATCCTGCAGGTACTATCATCTTGCAGGATCCTATGCCAACCTATTTTTCAGGTGTTCATGTTAAAGAAGATAGGATCATTCGTTTGAGGATCTCGAAAAAGACGAGGTTGATAGAAATGCCTGATCTCATCAATAATTCACAGCGCTTTGCAGAAAACATTCTGAAGAACAGAGGATTGAAATTCAGAATACAATACAAACCTACCATTGAAGCCAGTGGAGCAGTGCTCGATCAGCGATACAAGGGTAGTCCCATTAAAGAGGGCAAAAAGATCCCGATCGGTTCGATTATCACTTTGATCGTGGGGCGGCTGGAATTTGGTGCTCCTGTGGATATACCCAATCTGATCGGAATGAATATATATGAGGCAAGAGCCGTCTTAGATTCGTTGGGTAAATTTGAATATTTACCCGTTTGTCCGGATTGTTACAGCTATGAAGATTCCGTTATGGCGAAAATCTACTCCCAGGCACCGGAGTTCATTGAGGGAATGCAAGTTCCGGGTGGAGCAACTTTCCAGGTCTATGCATTGAAAAATCCGCCTGAAGAACCCCCAAGTCCAAAGTGATGAAGACTCTTGTACTTACCGGTTACGTCCTGCTTGCAGCTTTCGTGCAAGCGCAGGAGTCTTTGGCGCCGCTAACTGTAAATAGTGCGCTCGGTCCGAATATGTTTTCACCCAAAGATGGCAATACATTCGACAGCACTTTCATTTATTACTCTGACACGCTCAATCTCCCCCTGTTTGATGAATTCAGTCAGGATCATTTTCAAACGTATGATTTCGCATTTTCTGATCCGGGAGTTACGAGCGAAAAGAAATACAGGCTTTTGGACAATGCCACATTGACACCACTATCCAACGACGTTTACTTTACTGCACAGCCGACGTTCCGAAGGATCTACGATCTTGCGACTTCTGAATTTATCGATGAAACGTTTGTCCCTACCAATGTCAAGGTTGGCAACCTTGCGGCATATCCGGTCAATTACGTAACAACACCGCTTTACCCGCCATACTATATCTACGATACTATTGGTGCTCCGGACGCTTCTGATACGATCTGGATTGTTGGGCCCGAATTTTTTCAGGATTCAGCCACGCAGTTCTTTGCCAACCTGAACGATCCGAACGCGTATTGGCTGGATGACTATGCGTATCATAATTACCGTTACGCCTTCGAACCGCGTTCACTTGGAGTGGTCACCTTCGACGGTTTGGATGAGAATGGTTATCCTTACGCGATTGGGTCTACCATCACCAATTATGCGGATGTGCTGACATCCAAACCGCTGGATATGTCTCCATACAACGCAGGTGACTCTGTCTATTTCTCTTTTTTATACCAACGTCAAGGATTTGGTGATGTGCCTGAAGATGGAGATTCCCTTGTTCTGGAGTTCTATGCAAAGGATCTTGATCAATGGAACAGGGTTTGGAGCACTAATGGAGGACCTGCAGGCCCTTTTGAGGTTGGACATCTGCGTATTTCGGATGCAAACTACTTTGAAAAAGGTTTTCAGTTCCGCTTTAGGAATTATGGTTCGCTGGCTGGAGCGCTGGATCATTTTCATGTCGATTACATTCATCTTCGTGCACTATCGGGATATCAGGATACCTTGTTCAAGGATTTCGCCTTCGTATACCCAATCGGAAGCCTGCTTAAAGAATACACTTCAGTTCCCTGGGACCACTACAAGAATGCACCCTTGGATAAAATGAATGATGCTTTGGAGATCGTCGTGCACAATGGCAGTAATCTTGATGAAAATCAGCAGAACGGAGAGGTTCAGGTGAGCTATTCAGGCAATACGGAGGGGACGTTCATATTGCCGGGTGCTGATCTTTCCAACGGTGATCTGAATTACAATGCCCTTACAACGTACACATCGTATCATGACCTCAGCGGTGGATATGTGTATGATCAAACTAAACCCGGAACAGCAGTTTCTTTCGATATTCTTGCCACTGCGGATGCACAGTTTCCGAACTACACAGAAAATAACTCTACAAGTGGAATTCAGTATTTCGCCAATTATTACAGCTATGATGACGGTTCCGCCGAGGCAGCATATGGTCCAACCGGATCTCAGGCAAGATTAGCGGTGCGCTACAACGCTTATGAGGCTGATTCCCTTATTGGAATGAGGATCCATTTCGTACCATCAGTGAATGATGTTTCGGATAAACTTTTTCTGCTTTCGGTGTGGAGTGATAATGGGGGGCAACCCGGTGCATTGCTCTACGAGGATGATGCATTCTTCCCAAGACAACCTGTATATCTTCAGGGACAGAATAATTTTTACACCTATTACTTCAAGGATACTTTAAAAGTCCCAGTTGGACAGTCGTTCTATGTTGGCTGGCGGCAATTCGATCCAGATCGCTTGAATGTAGGATTCGACCGGAACACAGTGAATAATGATAAAGTATTTTACAGTGTGGACAACGGATTTACCTGGAACACCTCTTCGATCGAAGGTTCTGTCATGATCCACCCCGTGTTCTCAACCTCATTGGATGCAGAGTTGGGAATAAACAGCGAGCTCCGAGACCCTGAGGAGGTTTTGCTTTATCCGAATCCTTCCGGCGGACAAATAAGCATCCGAACATCACTCCAGAACTATCAAGGTGTTGAAGTATTCAATGCATTTGGCCTGAAGGTTTTTGAGGCTAATGGCTATGCATTTGATCTGAGCGACCTTGCATCGGGAGTATACTATGTCCGTCTGATTGGTCATGCGCACCGTTCGTATAAAGTTGTCATTGGTCGATGAGTGAGTTTGTAGAGGAATCAGAATCCGACGAGGAAGAATTATACGAGCATTACCGTTTTAAAGTTGATCCCGGACAAGAGATTGTTCGCATTGACAAATTCCTGATCGATCGACTGTCGAAAACGTCACGCAACAAGATTCAGGTGGCAGCCCGAAACGGCAACATCCTTGTTAATACCAGGCCGGTAAAGCAAAATTACAAAGTCAAGCCCGGCGACGAGATCTCCATGGTATTGCCATACCCCGTTCGCGAGATCGAACTCATACCTCAGGATATTCCGCTGGACATTGTGTACGAAGATGACAGTGTGATTGTAGTCAACAAACCGGCGAACATGGTCGTTCATCCCGGATATGGAAACTACAAAGGCACCTTAGTAAATGCACTTGTTTATCATTTTGAACACCTTCCGAGAAAATCAAATGATTATTATGGTCGTCCCGGACTGGTGCACCGTCTGGATAAGAATACGACAGGCCTGATAGTGATTGCCAAAACAGAGGAGGCACTCACGCATCTTGCCAGACAATTTTACGATAGAACAACCGAGCGACGCTACCAAGCTTTGGTATGGGGAGATGTTCAACAGGATGGCACGATCACTGGTAATATCGGAAGATCATTGAAGAACAGAAAGGTCATGACGATCTTTCCCGATGGAGAATATGGTAAGCATGCAGTGACCCATTATCGCGTGATCGAGCGCTTTGGGCTTGTGACCTTGGTGGAGTGTAAATTGGAGACAGGCAGGACACATCAGATCAGGGCGCACATGAAATACATCGGACATCCGTTGTTCAACGACAATGAATATGGCGGAGATACGGTTGTGAGGGGGACAACAAGCGCCAATTACAAGAAGTTCATCGAAAACTGTTTTGAATTGCTCCCCGGACAAGCGCTGCATGCGAAAACACTTGGTTTTGAACACCCGGTAACAGGGAAATACATGCAGTTTGATTCAGATCTTCCATTCGGGTTTTCCGCAATCCTAGGTAAATGGAAAAATTATACGGAAAGTGGAGCCGCTGGGATTTGATCATAATGTTTTGTCAAAGATTTTATTTGAACCGTTCTGACATAATTTCTGCAAAATTGTATCTTTGAGTTCGTTGTAATTAAAGGTGAAATTGCATTATTAAGAAAATATTAGTTTCTTCGCAGTTGATTTTCAATTTGAAAAAGAGTTCTATGTTACGTAAAATCGCTCTATTCGTTGGTCTTTCCGTTTGGACGACCCTTGCAATTGCTCAAAGTAAAGTGATCGTTGAAGCTGAGACTTACTTCAGAAGTGAGAAGTATTTCGAGGGGGCTGAAAAATGCAGTCTGGCCTATTTCAAGCTAAAGCGAAAGGGAAGCCTCGCTAAAAAACAGAAAGCAGACATGGCCTTCAAAACAGGTGAATGCTATCGTTTTACAGAGCGTTACCGTGAAGCCAATGAATGGTACGATCGAGCGATACAGCTTGAATATCAGGAACTCAACCCCGAAGTTTTCTACAACAACGGAGAGATGCTGCGCACAATGGGTGAGTTCGATAAAGCGATCAAGAACTTTGAAGAATACCGTAAACTTGTTCCTTCTGATCCTCGTACGGATGTAGCGGTGCGATCGAGCAATGACAATAAGGATTTCATTGCCAATAAAACACGCCATGTAGTCGAGAATCAGACAGCCATTAACAAGGACGAAATGGATATGGCCCCAATGTTTGCCGACCGAAAGGAAACGAAGCTGTACTTTGCATCCAGTCGATCGGGATCTACAGGAAAAGAGAAGGACCCAAGAACAGGTGAGAGCTACATGGATCTATGGGTTTCAGAGATCGATAAGAAAGGGAATTGGGGAGAACCGACTTTGGTTGATAAATCCGGATTGATCAACACTGAGGATAACGAGGGTACCGTTTGTTTTGACGGTCGTGGAAAGAAAATGTTCTTCACCCGTTGTCCTAATGAGAAGACACAGAATTTGGGATGTGATATCTGGATTGCAGAATCGAAAGGGAAAGATGAGTGGGGCGAACCAGTCAAAATTACTCTGAAAACAAGCGATACAATTTCTGTTGGTCACCCATGTGTTACGGATGACGGGAATTTCCTGATCTTTGCCTCAGACATGCCCGGTGGACAAGGCGGTCGTGACCTTTGGTATGTGACTTACGACAAGAAGAACGATTCCTGGTCTGCACCAAAGAACTTAGGCCCGGAGATCAACACGAAAGGAAATGAGTTGTTTCCTACGTTTGGAAAGAATGGTGAGCTTTTTTTTGCCTCGGACGGTTTGATTGGCGTGGGAGGACTGGATATTTTTGAGGCTCAGAAAGTGGAAGGACAGAACCAATGGGAGAATCCTAAGAACTTGGGTCATCCTATCAACTCTGTGAACAATGATTACGCGCTGATCCAGATCGATGAAAAGAAAGGATATTTTACATCGGAGAGAAAAGGAACCAACGGTGAATGGGCAGACATTTATATGTATAGACTTCCGCCAAACTTGTTTGATCTGAAGGTGATTGTTTCGGAGCTTGGTGACAAGAACAAAAAGATCGCTGATGTGCGCGTTATGGTGAAAGGTTCCGACGGTTCGGCATGGGAAGGATTTACCAGAAAGGATGGCTCTGTTTTCTGGGATAAGAAAGCAGATGGAGCACGGTATGTGAATTCTGAAACATCTTATTCCATCGCGATCACCAAAGACGGGTATCACGAAGATAAAACGGGTTCTAAATTCACGACACTTGGATTGAACTATGATCAGAATTTCATCATCGAAATGGCATTGTTGCCTAAAAAGCCAATTCGTTTGCCAGAAGTGCGTTATCCGCTGTCCAAGTGGACTTTTGTGAATGATTCTACGATCAATTCAAATGACTCGTTGATGTTCGTATACAACCTGCTTCAGGAATATCCGGGAATGGTGCTCGAGTTGAGTTCACACACAGATGCCAGAGATACTGATAAGCGCAACCAGGTACTTTCTGAAAACCGCGCCAAGGCATGCTATAAGTTCCTCGTAGAAGAAAAAGGTGTTGATCCGAGAAGAATAGTTCCGGTTGGAAAAGGAGAAGCTGAGCCCGCAACTTGGGTGGATCCGGCAACGGGACAACCGATTCGACTTACGGAAGAGTACATTAATCAGTTCAAGACCAGCGATAAAAAGAGGTTTGAAATGTTGCATCAGCTGAACCGTAGAACAGAAGGTAAGGTGTTGAGTATGGAATTCGATCCAAATACAGCTCCACAAGCACCTCAGATTTACAGAGAGTTTCAGCAGATCCCGAAATAAGTAGCTAGCGAATTTTTAATAAAAAGGGCTGACTCATTTGAGTCGGCCCTTTTCGTTGAAAAATACCTTCAGGCAACAGTTCACAAGTAGGTTATTAGCGATCATTTTTATTTAGAATGTATCGATTGAACGGTCTTGATGAATGAAGTGTTCATGAATTTTTCGTATATTCATAAGAACCTATTCGCTGATATGAAAGAAACCTACCTCCATCTCCTTTGGAAGCAAAAACGCATTCCTTTTCACAAAATGCACCTCACTACCGGAAAAACATTTCGTGTAGTTCATTCAGGCAATTACAACCGAACAGAATCCGGACCTGATTTCAGCGACGCAAAGATTGAAATCGATGGTATCCTTTGGTGCGGTTCGGTTGAAATTCATGTGCGTTCTTCCGATTGGTATAAACACGGCCATCATCGTGATCCTGTATACAGCACTGTGATCTTGCATGTTGTACTCATACATGATCGGGAGGTATTTATTGGTGAAGAAAAACTGCCGGTATTAGAACTTCGTGCTGCGATCGAATGGAGCCATTACAAGAAATACATACAGTTCAGTGGATTGCAGAAAAAAATGCCCTGTCAGAGCTGTATCAGCACCATTGATCGTGTTTTCATAAGAAGTATGCTGGAAAAATGTGCGATCGAGCGGATACAGCGAAAACTAGTTCAATTTGGTAATCCATGGGAAGACCTATCTCCCTCTTACATTTTTTTTAAGCTTTTGTGCGGTGCTTTCGGTCAAAAAGTAAATACCCAGCCATTTTCTGAGCTCGCCGTGAGAATCCCTTTTCATATCTATAAAAAGCTCAATCAAGAAGATAGAAAAAACATGATCGTTGCCACAAGCGGATTGGACAAACTGCAGGAAGAAAGATTGGCAACATCCGCCAATCGTCTTAAAGAAACTCACAGACTTGGGATAAATGAAACAGTCAATCCGGTTTCATGGAAACGGAAAGGGCTCCGTCCAACATCGGACCCGATGAAAAGGATCGAACAGCTCGCTCGCTTTGCGAGTGTGATCAACTATGAGGCGTTCGAAATGAATACCCATGAAGAACTTCTTCTCGAACAATTACGCAATGCTTTTGACAGTTCCAATTTTTCCTCTGATGTTAGCGTCCTTAAATTGTCTGCAGGGCTTTTTCAACAGATCCTGATCAATGCCTTTGTCCCATTCTTGTTTCTCCGGGAATCTGTTTCTCAAGACAACAGTAATAAAAGATATGGCCTGGATCTCTTAGACAAGCTCGCGCCAGAAAAGAACAACATCACCGCTTATTGGTCCGGCATAGGATTTATTCCACAGACTGCACTTGAATCGCAAGGACTATTAGAACTCGATAAAAGATATTGTCAGCTTAAAAAATGCCTAAATTGCACCATCGGAATAAAAGTATTAGCAGGATGAAACGACATGTGCAGAAACTATTGTTCTTTTTTGAAATGAGATCCTATGGCGTATGCAAGTGGTGGGCAAGGAAGCTCGGGATCAGACAGGAAAAAGTAAGGCTGGGATTCATATATGCTTCCATTATGACATTGGGCTCTCCTTTGATCGTCTATTTGATCATGGCATGGATACTCGAGCATAAACATTATTTTAAGTTTCAGGCGAGAAAGCGATCGTCTATTTGGGAGATCTAGTCATGTTTGTTTATAAGGTATTTCGGAAATTTTATTTGTTTCTGGCACTCCTGGCAGTTATTGTTCTGACAGGAACTGTCGGTTATATGACCATTGAAGGATGGGGATTTTTTGATGCTGCCTACATGACTGTGATCACGATCACAACAGTTGGCTTTGGTGAAGTACATCCTCTTTCAGCTGAAGGCAGAATTTTCACCGCAGTGTTGATCATATCCTGTTTTGGGGCCTTTGCTTATTCAATTTCCGTACTTACCAACTACATTGTAGAGGGGGAATATAAAGCAAATCTTAGGGAGTTTAAAGTTGGACAAAAAGTCAGAAAAATGGAAAAACATGTGATCATTTGTGGATACGGTCGTGTCGGAAAACAGGTTGCCGATGACCTCAAACTCTATGAGCAGCCTTTCGTTGTTATTGAACAAAATGAACAGATCATAAATGAGAATTCTGACGACAGTAATACGGTCTTTATTCAGGGTGATGCGACTCATGATGCTGTGCTCGATAAAGCAGGGATCGGAAAGGCTAAGGCGCTTATATCATGTTTACCGAAGGATGCAGACAATGTATACGTCGTCTTGGCTGCCAGGCAATTCAATAAAGAGCTTGCTGTAATTGCTCGTGCATCTGCTGTTTCAGCTGTTTCAAAGATAAGGATAGCCGGAGCGGATTTTGTGATCATGCCTGACTCGATCGGAGGTTCCCACATGGCGGCATTGATAAACAGCGCTGATGTAATTGAGTTTATGGATGCAATTAAGGTTCAAGGCAAGTCGGGTGTCAATATTGAGTCCATTTCTTTCAGTGAACTACCAGAAGAATTTCGGAATAAAACCATTGGTGAATTGGAAGCGAAACGCATTACGGGTGCAACAATTATTGGATTTAAGACTCCGAGTGGGGAATATATTATCAATCCGGATATGGACCTGAAGGTAATACCTGACTCTAAGCTTTTTGTGCTGGGTTCAGCCGATCAGATCAATAAGTTGAATGAACATTTTGGCATCCATCACTGAAATGAAAATACTCATTACAGGCTCTAATGGACTTTTGGGTCAGAAGATTGTGGCACATTGTCTCAAACAAAGCATCAATTTTGTCGCTACTTCGAAGGGACAGAACCGCAATCCAGAATGCCCGTCAGATAAGTTTCAATCCTTGGACATAAGCGTCGCAGAGGAGATTAGAATGGTCCTGGACAGAACGAATCCAACACACGTGATCCATACTGCTGCGCTTACAAATGTTGATTATTGCGAACTCCATCCTGATGAATGTCAGCTGACCAATGTCGTGGCGGTGCGCTATCTCTTTGATGAATGCACCAAGAGAGGAATTCATTTTCAGCTGCTTTCAACGGATTTTGTCTTCAACGGTGACCGTGGTAATTATCGCGAAGAGGATCAAACGACACCGTTAAGTGTATATGCGCGATCGAAGGTAGATGCGGAGGATATAGTTCGAAGCACTTCAACAGATAATTGGTCCATTGTGCGAACAATTATTGTCTACGGAAAAGGTCACGCGTTATCGCGAAACAACATCGTCAGTTGGGCTAAAGAAGCATTATTCGCAGGGCAGGAAATGAAGATCGTTGACGATCAGTTCAGAGCCCCTACCTGGGCAGATGATCTGGCTTGGGCATGCATCAGGATCTGTCAATTGAATGAAAAAGGGATCTTTCATGTTTCTGGTCCTGAAACCATGTCGGTTTATGAGATCGTCGAGCGTATCGCCGATTACTATAATTTACCAAAAGACCACCTCCTGAGAGTTTCAAGTGCTACCTTGAATCAACCCGCAACACGACCGCCCAAGACGGGGTTTGATATCAGTAAATCGAGGAGGGTATTGGGATATGCGCCAAAAACACTGGAAGAAACACTGGATCTGATCTGAAAGCCAAAGAATAAAACAGTATATTCGCCAAACTAATACTTGACTATGACAAAGACTGAATCAGCCGGTTGGGGCTCGCGTGTCGGACTTGTCCTTGCAATGGCAGGGAACGCGGTCGGACTTGGTAACTTTTTAAGGTTTCCGGCGCAGGCGATCGAAAATGGTGGAGGGGCATTTATCATCCCTTACTTGGTTTGTTTTCTATTGATGGGACTTCCATTGCTGTTTGTGGAATGGTCGATGGGTCGATACGGCGGTAAATTCAAACAACACAGTACGCCCTTCATTTTTGATGCAATGGGGAAAGCCCCATACTGGAAGTACTTTGGAGTTTTTGGGATCTTTACCAATATCGCGGTTGCAGCTTTCTATTGTTATCTGGAATCTTGGGCTCTGTCCTGGGCATATTATTCGGTAGCAGGAACTTTTACTGGCATGTCACAAGAGGAGGTTACTGCATTTTTTCAAGCATATATTGGTTTAGGATCAAGTCATCCGGTCGTTTTCTGGATCATTTGCCTGTTTTTAAATACCTGGATACTCTCCCGTGGCTTGAGTGGAGGAGTAGAAAAGGTAGCCAAGATCGGTATGCCGCTTCTGCTCGCATTTGGATTGATTCTAGGTATCACGGGAATCACATTACAGGCAGGTGGTGCAGATGGCCCGATCAATGATGGTGTAGTAGGGTTGAATTATCTGTGGACTCCTGACTTCAGTTCAATTTGGAGCTTTGATGTATGGGTAGCCGCTGCCGGACAGATATTTTTTACCCTGTCGCTCGGTATGGGGAGTATTCATTGTTATGCATCCTATTTGAACGCTAAAGAGGACGTTGCACTGAACGCTATGTCGGCCGGTTGGATGAATGAATTTGTTGAAGTAGTTCTGGGTTCCATGATTATCATCCCTATTTCCATTGGTTATCTGGGGATTGAAACCGTAACGGAAATGGTATCCGGAGGCTCTGGTCTGGGGATCGGGTTCGCCGTACTTCCCAAGTTATTCGCTGATTGGGGGCTCTTCGGAATCTTCGCCGGTGTAATGTGGTTCGGGCTGCTTTTCTTTGCGGGGATCACATCTTCACTTGCTATGGGTACGCCAGTTATGGGATTCCTGAAAGATAATTTTGGCGTCGGCGAGAAAGCAGGTGCATGGATCTTTGGAGGCATCATATTGCTACTAGGGATCCCGTGTGTTTTAAGTCAGGATGCCTTCAACGAATTTGATTATTGGGCGGGTACCATTTCGCTTGTGATCTTTGCACTTGTAGAGATCATCCTCTTTGCGTGGGTATTTGGAATGGACAAGGGTTGGAAAGAGATCAATACAGGGGCAGATATTAAAGTGCCGGTCATTTTTAAATTCATCATTCAATATGTATCTCCCGTCTTTCTTCTTGTTGTATTTATCGGTGCTGCCCCAGGAATCTACGAGAACGCAACGAAAGATACTTCATTCTACGGATGGATGGCTCGTTTTATGCTTCTAGCGCTCTTCTTAGTGATCTCCGTATTTGTTTACGTAGCCTCAAAAAAGAATCGCTCAACCAAATTATACTGATCCATGGCAACATCTGCATTAATTCTTGTCGTAACGGTTTGGTCTGCAGTGACCTTCATCACGGGATATTTTTTCTATAAGATCCTTACCGTTCCCCAAAAACCGGAACCGGATTCATTTTCTGACGACGACGAACAGGAATAGGAATTCTCATGCCTGCACCGCGGGAACCATACATTTCTAAAAGTAACCGTAGAGGGGTTGTACTCCTGTTGGTTATTATCCTTGTCATTGTTTTCATTCCAAGAGTTTTGACGGTGTTCTTTAGTAGGGAATATTCTCTTTCTTCTTCCGAGCTGCTTATCGCCGAACAGGTTGAAGAGGAAGTTGCATCGCAAAGAGACTATTATCCCCGTTACCGAAAAAAAAAGAGATTCAAGCTCCCTGGTAAAGCTTTTGACCCGAACACCTATGTGGCGGGTGATTGGATGGCTCTCGGACTTTCCAAGAAACAAGCCGATGTGGTTGTGCGGTTTTCTGCCAGGGGGATCAGGAACTATGAAGAATTCAACAGAATAACGGTCATTCCCGAAGAGCTGAAAGTGATGATAAAGGACTCACTCATTTTTCCTATCAGACAAACCGAGAATTTCTATGTAAAAAAACCGGAGGAAAAGAAAAGACCGCTTATCGAACTCAATACCGCCTCTATTGATGCACTGATCGAGTTGCCCGGTATCGGTGAATATACTGCTTCGAAGATAATACAGTACAGAGATCGCATTGGTGGGTTTGTGAGAACTGAACAGCTCATGGAGATCAAAAAGATCGATCCGGAATTGTATGCCAGACTGGATAAGCTAATCACAGTCGATGCTTCTGTTCTGAAAAAGATAAACATCAACTCTGCGGATCTGAAGACCATCAAATCTCATCCTTACTTTGATTATCACATAGCAAATTCCATGGTGAAAATGCGGCAGAAGAGAGGTGGAAAGTTCCTTCGAATCGATGAAATTTTAGAGTCCGAACTGATAGACCATTAACTCTTTGAAAAGATCAAACCATATTTAACTTTGTAGCATGACACTAGAAGAAAAACTCAGACAAACCATAAGAGATGTACCTGACTTTCCGAAGGAGGGGATCATGTTTAAGGATATATCTACCATCATGTTGGATCCGGAGCTGTCCAATGATATTGTTGAACATCTTGCAGCACGTTACAAGTATGAGAAGATCGATGCAGTCGCCGGATTGGAGAGCAGAGGATTTTTGTTCGGTTTTCCACTAGCCATGAAGTTGGGAGTCCCGTTCATTCTCATCAGAAAACAAGGTAAATTACCTTATCATAAGATCAGCCATGCATACGATCTCGAATACGGAAGTGCGGTCATTGAAATGCATGTGGATGCGCTTACAAAAGGACAAAATGTTTTGATCCATGACGATCTTTTGGCAACCGGAGGAACCGCTGCTGCTGCTGCCGAACTTATTTCAAAATGTGGAGGCGTGGTAGCTGGATTTGATTTTTTGGTCACACTTGATTTCTTAAATGGAGAAGAAAAACTACGCCCCTATTCTGACAATATTGCTAATTTAGTGCGCTTTTAAAATCAGATCTTTACAAATAATGAATTTCGAAAGGAACGAGAACCAGGAAATGATTGCGCACATGGTGCGCGATTTTGCAGAGAAAGAGATCCGTCCGAACATGATGAAGTGGGATGCTGAAGAGCACTTCCCTGTTCAGACAATGAAAAGAATGGGTGAATTGGGCCTTTTGGGGATATTCGTGCCGGAGGAATATGGCGGATCCGGCTTTAGCTATTTTGAATATGCCACTGCCCTGATGGAACTTGGAAAGGTATGTGGTGGAGTGGGATTGAGCGTAGCCGCCCACAATTCATTATGTACCGGACATATTTATTACCATGGTTCGGAGGAACAAAAAAGAAAATATCTTCCCAAGCTTGCTTCCGGCGAATGGATAGGCGCGTGGGGTCTTACTGAGCCAAATACCGGTTCGGATGCAATGCGAATGAAAACAGTTGCTCAAAAGGACGGTGACTACTGGGTTATCAACGGCGCTAAGAATTGGATCACTCATGGTCTCTCCGGTGATGTTGCGGTTGTGCTGGTTCGTACCGGTGAATTACTCGATAGCAATGGAATTACTGCTTTTATAATTGAAAAAGATACACCAGGCTTTTCAGCGGTAAAAATTAAAGACAAGTTCGGGGTCAGAGCGAGTGAAACGGCAGAGTTGATCTTTGATAACGTCCGTGTTCATGAAAGCCAAGTCTTGGGAAAGGTAGGTGATGGATTCCGTCAGGCCATGAAAGTTTTGGATGGAGGCCGGATTTCGATCGCAGCACTGAGCTGCGGCGTCGCCAGAGGAGCTTATGAGGCGGCAAGGAAGTATGCCAAAGAAAGGGAGCAGTTTGGACAGCCCATAGCGCATTTCCAGGCGATCGGATTCAAACTAGCCGATATGGCGACGGAAGTAGAGGCAGCTGAATTGTTGACCTTTCAGGCGGCCTATCTCAAGAACAATCATTTACCGGTCACTAAGGCAGGTTCCTATGCGAAATATTATTCGAGCGAGGTATCGGTGAAATGCGGCAATGAAGCCATGCAAATCATGGGAGGATACGGTTACACAAAAGAATATCCTGCCGAAAAGTACTTGCGTGACGCACGACTGATGACAGTGGGAGAAGGAACGTCGGAGATTCAGAAATTGGTCATCTCCCGAGAAATTTTAAAGTAACTATTGGTT
>JBKCAB010000619.1:0-4444 GCA_046307935.1 Bacteroidota bacterium
GGTGGTGCTGGAGGAAAAATACAAGCAAATGTGGCCGTTACTCCAGGCCAGACTATAAACATAAATGTTGGTGGAATGCCAAGTTGTCTATCCTGTGCGGGTTGGAATGGCGGCGGAACTGGAGATGCATCCAGCGGAAATACATATGGGTCAGGAGGAGGCGGAGGCGCATCAGATATTCGGATTGGTGGAACAGCACTGAATAATAGAGTATTGGTAGCGGCGGGGGGCGGTGGTGGAGGCTGCTACTGCGCATGTTGTGGTAATGGTAATGGTGGAATAGGCGGAGGATTAACCGGCGGACAAGGTTCTCATCCGTGGAATCTATACTACGGTACAGGAGGAACACAAAGTTCTGGAGGAAATGGTGGCATTGTGAGTTTGCCGCAACTAGCTGGTTCACTTGGATTAGGAGGGAATGCTGACAATTATGGTGGTGGAGGTGGAGGTGGCTACTATGGAGGTGGCGCTGGATATCAAGATGGAGGTGGAGGTGGAGGCTCATCTTTTGCTGGACCGAGTGCTTCAAACGTAATCCATACTTCTGGAGTATCCAATGGAAACGGATCGGTTACTATTACCTATCAAGGCATGTGTGTGAGTAGCCGAGTAGCTAAAACAGTAACGGTCAACTCTATAGCTGCTCCATCGAATCCAACAAGTAATTCACCTCAATGCAACGCTGTAACAATTACAAGATCAGGGACACCACCGGCAGGGGTAACTTGGTATTGGCAAGGAACCAATTCCAACGGCACATTAACCAGTTTAGGGTCTGGAACCACTTATACTGCAACAGCTTCGGGAAACTATTACATCCGTGCTTTGAATACCTCTGGATGTTGGAGTGCATCGAGCGGTATGGTTGCAGTTTCAGTAGCATCAGCTCCTACAGTTCCGCCCAATCCCACCAGTAATTCGCCGCAGTGTAGTTCTGTAACGCTGACGAGATCAGGCGCTCCTCCTTCCGGAGTTTCCTGGTACTGGCAGGGCACAGATCCAAACGGAACCTCTATATCCTTTGGTTCTGGAACTACCTACACTGCTTCAATTTCTGGCACTTACTACATTAGAGCGAGAAACACTTCGGGATGTTGGAGTGCTTCCAGTGGAAGTAGCAATGTTACGATATCATCGCCGATACCACCACCGAATCCAACTAGTGATTCTCCTCAGTGTGCTTCGGTAACACTCAGTAGAACCGGATCGCTTCCGGCCGGAGAGACATGGTATTGGCAAGGAACCAATCCAAACGGAATTTCAACTACACTTGGTTCTGGTTCAAATTATACAGCTACAACCTCCGGAACCTATTTCATTAGAGCGAGAAATTCTATTGGTTGTTGGAGTTCCTCTAGTGGAAGTACCACCGTGACAGTTTCTGGTTTTCCATCTACGCCTGCTATTCCATCAAGTAATTCCCCGAATTGTGGGTCAGTTGTTCTAACGCGTAATGGAACACCACCAACCGGAGAAACATGGTATTGGCAGGGAACAAATTCTAATGGAACGTCAACCTCTCTTGGATCGGGAGCGACTTTTACGGCAAATTCCTCAGGCACCTATTACATCAGAGCCAGAAATTCGACCGGATGTTGGAGCCAATCATCCTCTAGCATTGCGGTAACTGTTCTTGAGAACGATACTTCCTCCGTCGATCAAAGCGCATGTGATGTGTTTATTGCTCCTAACGGGAGTTCATTTTTAAGTTCTGGACAATTTCAGTATACGTTACCAGCTGTTTCTGGTTGTGATAGCATCATACTTTTAGACCTAACCGTGAATCCTTCCTATTTCGTTACTGATTCTATTTTGGCTTGTCAATCCTACACATGGATAGATGGGAATACATACTATGCAAACACGAATTCACCCACCTATATGTTAACATCCGTTTTTGGTTGTGACAGCCTTGTTTCATTAAGTTTAACTTTAGGTCAACCGTCTGCTGACACTACATTGATCCAAAGTACGGTAGTTGGTTCTTTTGAACTAAATGGTACCATTTACACTGAGAGCGGCTTGTATTATCAAACCCTTCAAGATCAATATAGCTGTGATAGTACGGTTGCGTTAGACCTCATTTTTGAAAGTACTTTTTTAGATGAGGTAACAAGTGATTTGAACTTTTATCCAAATCCTTCTAAATCGGGTCTTTTCGTTGTAGAAGGTATAGATGTGGATTGTCAAATGCGCATTTTTGATGCCCTCGGCAGGGAACTGAAATTTTATTTTAAAGATGCAGAGCTGGATCTGAGCCATTTACCGAAAGGAATTTACTTACTCCAGGTTGAGGAGTTGGATCAAACTCATTTATTAAGAATTGAATAGACCTAGGGACTTTGAGTATTGCATAATAAAGGATGCTTGTTATAACTTTCGAGAAGATTTTGTTTCAAAGTTTTTGAAAACAACTATATCAAAAATCTAAGTTGAGTTTAAACAATTACCAAATTAGTTCTTATACTTGTGCCAACACTTTCATTAAAAGGATTTAATATGGATTTCGAAAAGAAAAATCAGATACCGGAAGGTATCAAAATACTGGGATGGCTTATCAGTCTTTGTGCTTTTGCGCTTGGTTTTTATCACACTGCTGAAGGGATGAAATTTTTTAAACCTCTCGGTTTTGAAGGAGGTGCATTCATTGTGTCAGCGCTCATCAGTATGTTATTGATAGTGGCCTACTCACGTGCTGTTGCCGGAGTGAAGGTCGCATTGATCTTTTACATTGTATGCGCCTTGTTCAATTTCACTTTTAACCTGAACTCATTCTATCCAAATTTGAACAGCAGAAAATTGTTGCAGGAAGAGGCTAAAACTATTTCGGACACACTCATATATAATCTTTCTAGGGAGACCAAAATCGGAAAGTCTAAAGCTGCAGATTTGGAAACCAAATTAGGCAGTGCTCTGCGGCAATGTCTTAACGAAATTAAAAATTCTAAAGGATTTGGAGAAAAAGCTAAAGATCAATTAAAACAGTTTAATAAATTGGCAGCTGAGAACAATCTACCTACTATCGCTGAAGGTAGTTATGATGTTAATAATCCAACACTTGCCGAGTTTTTAAAGAATGAAATGACCATTATTATGGAGGAATCTAAAAAGGGTATGGCTCAAGACTCATCCAAAGTGGCAGCGTATCAAAAATTTCAAGAGTTGAAATTAATCAAATCCTTCGCTGATTCTATTTTTGAGAAAATAGACGTTAGCAGAAGTAAAAAAGATGAAAATATTTCTGAATGGGATGAATCTATTACCGCTCTTAAAAAAATAGTTAAGGTTAATGATGAGGTAAGTAAAACAATCAATGATTATAAAATTTCACATCAATCAAATGGGCGAGTTGAACCAATTAAATTTCATGTTTTGAATCCAAATGATGCCGCAGAATTGAAATACCCTAAAAGTGAGCACCTTGGGGAATTCAATCACACCATCGATTCAATGGTCAAGCGTATTGATAAAATCGATACCTGGGGCGTGATCATTCTGGTCTTCTTTATAGATTTCCTTGTTCCTTTTGCCATTTATTTTCTCATTCGTAAACGCCCGAATGATGAAGAAGATCAAGGAGGTATGGGTGGGCAGTCCGAAGGGTTTTTCAGTAAACTTTTTGGCAAAAAACAACCTCAACAGTTTTAGTGTTTAAAGTAATTATTTTTTGTTATGGAAGAAAGTGAAGAAATAAGAGTATTCGGTGACGCGGATATACATGATATTTCACAGGATTTAATTAAAAGGGTATGTCAGGAGGATTATTTTACAGTTTTCCCGATCGGGTTCAGAGCCGCGGGAAAAACTATGCTGATGTCTTCCATATTTAGGTTTGCAGACCGACATGCAACCAAGCCCTTTATAGTCACCCCACACCGACATTATCCATTTAACGGGGGCTTAAAACAACGAAATTTAATGGTTACCAATTTTGACACAGGTGTGCTGATGGGTAGAAACCCTGAGGGAACATTGGAATTGTTCGGAATGGAGTTGCAGCCAAAACATTCAAAACTGGATAAAATCAAGCTCAATTTTATAGATGTTTCAGGGGAGGATATTGCGAAGATTAAAGTTTCTCAAGACGCCCAGTTGACTCGTAAATTGGGGGCCATATTCAACGCTCTTGCATTGGATTCATCACCATGTGTTTTCCTGTTGATTACTCCATTTAATACGAATGAGGTAAATGGTGATTTAGATGAGGATACTCTGCAAACAGACTTCATTAATTTCTTAAAGACAGATTATCCTGGCTTGTACAACACGAGTCGTTTATTTGTAACTGTCACCAAATGGGATCAGAATACGGATCCAAAGTACACAGTTGAAAGATTTATCAAAGAAAAGCGTCCATCTTTGTATGCCGCCATTAGTGGAACGAACGCTGTTTACGGAGCTTACTCGATAGGTAAAGTTTTAGAAACTAAAGAAGGAGATATTG
>JBKCAB010000620.1:0-2135 GCA_046307935.1 Bacteroidota bacterium
CTTTGAGGTATTCTCCTTCCGGGTGAAAGGCGTTGATGGGATGGTCGGCAGGCTGGTGCAACTGATCCAAGATGCGTACGTTCCTCCCGGCTTCAATTGCTGCAGCAATGATCGTGTTATTAAAAAGATATTTGTCGACAACCTGTGAACAAGAGAATGTAAAGATCAACCCACCAGGCCTGATCTGACGGATCGCATGTGCATTCAATCGCTTGTATCCCTGTATGGCTTTGTGTCGCTTGTCACGATGTTTGGCAAAGGCAGGTGGATCCAATACGATTATGTCATAATCTTCCTTGAGATCCTTCATGTACTCCATTGCATCCGCAACGATAGAGTGATGTCGGTCTTCAAAGCCATTGAGCAAGACATTCGTTTCAGTAAGATCGATCGCTTTTTTTGAGCTGTCCAGTGAATGAACCAACTCTGCGCCATGTTTCAGGGCCAAAAGGCTGAATCCTCCGGAGTAACAGAAGGTGTTCAAAACCTTTTTCCCTTTGGAGTAGGTTCCGAGCTTAAGCCTGTTTTCACGCTGATCAATGAAAAAACCGGTCTTCTGTCCGGATATCCAGTTTATGTTGATCGATACGCCATGTTCTTTCGCCACATGCGGCGTTTCGCAGTTCCCATAAAGGTAGCCGTCCTTTACGTCTGCACGGTCCGGTAAGGTGTCCGATGATTTTGAATAGATGGCTTTTAGCTTGCCGTCGAACGCTTTCAATACGGCATTCGATACTTTTTGAACGTTCGTGTACATTCCGATGCTGTGACACTGTATAACAACAGCCCCGTTGTAATGATCGACGATCAGTCCGGGAAGTCCGTCCCCCTCTCCATGGATCAATCTACAGATCGCGTTCTCATCGGTGAGCAGCTGAAGCGAATGTCTCAAAGCTACTGCTCTTTCAATAGTTCTGTCAAAAAAATGTTGGTCAAGGGAAACGTCTTCAAATGACAAGATGCGCACTGCAATTGTGGCATGTTGAAAAAATCCTCTTGCTAGAAATCTGCCCTTGTGATCGATCACGGTAACGGTTTCTCCGTCATCGATTGCCGATGTATCGGAAGAAATTGCGCCTGAGAAGATCCAGGGATGTCTTCTGAGTATAGAGTCTGTTTTATGCCGGTGGATTTGAACCGTATTCACACTGTTTGCTTGAATGAGTCCAAAAATAGTGTTTTCCATTCAGCCTATTGTTCTGTTTTCAAGGTATTGTAGTTTATATCTCCTATGAAGTGTGTGTGTGGCGGGGAAGGCATATTGGTAATTTTGTCAAAACTTGATCAATGAAATGTACTATTCATGTTTATTTGCTGAATGCGCTTTATTCTCAGGAATTAGCCGATCGTGATCACGGGGGAAGAGAAACCGCGGACAATCGCAAATTCCTTTGGGAGGATGAATTTGTCGTGAAGGGCACTGTTACAGGGATCAATGAAGTGAAAAATGCAATTTATCCGCTACAGGGTGTTCTTGAAGATGGTTCTGCATTTCATCATGACGTAAAGGGAATGACTTTGATGGCGGTTGAGACATCCGAAAATCCTGTCTTGTATGTGGGGGCATCCTCTTCTATTTTGGCCCGAACAGAAATCCGGAAAGGAAAAGATTTTGTGGTGAATATCTTTTTAAAAGATGACGAGCCTTATGCGAATCCAATTCCCGGGATATATGTTGCTTCAAGGGAATTCCCTCAACAGTTGATCAGATGATACTTGAAGTAAGGAATATCCACCTGAGTTACGGTGATCGAAAAGTCTTGAAGGATGTGAGCCTGTCTCTTTCGGAAGGTCGGATAATTAGCATTGTTGGTAGGAGTGGAGCAGGAAAAACGTCCTTGCTGAAAATACTTTCCGGTAACCTCGATCCCGAGAAGGGCGAGATCCATTTTGAAGGGAAAAGGGTAAAAGGGCCTCTTTCAAAACTTATTCCCGGGCACGAGGAGATCTGTTTGGTCAACCAAGATTTTAAATTGGATGAATTTCATACTGTTGAGGAAAATATCCTTTTACAGATACTTGGTCTTCCGCAGCAGATCAGAGATAAATTTGTGGAGGAGCTTCTGGAACTTCTGGAGCTGGAGGGGATCCGAAGACAAAAAGCGAGGGATATCAGTGGAGGGGAGCAACAAAGA
>JBKCAB010000621.1:0-2357 GCA_046307935.1 Bacteroidota bacterium
CATTTAGTCGGATCGGAAGGCTTCTTCTTAAGAGTGAACTCCACAATAATTCCAATCGTTGGCTGTACGATCCCGGAAGTGTTTTCAACCAGTTTGGTTTGATAACGGGTCGGATCATTTGGATCCGTTAATGGCACTCCATTTTCGTCCTTGGCAAGAAGCAACAAAGGAGCGACTCTCGTCTTGTAACCATACAAATTCTGAATATCCAGATAAAAGTTCAAGTTAAATTTGTCAAGGAAAACCTTTTTGTCCACACGCACATTCAGCTGATGAAAAGCCGCCTCGCGCTCTGTGTTCAAAAGACCGTAATTCAAAACGCCTGTTCCGGTAACATCCCAAACTTGCTTGAGGGAAGATGTTGCAATGTCAAACGGAGTGTACGGACTTCCTCCGGAGAACAACCAACGCATCCCCAATTCCCATCCCTTGTTGAAGCGTTTACCTCCCGTAAGTGAGATTATGTGACGGCTATCCCAGGCAGTAGGAACGTACTTATTGCTCTTGTCCAAGAATTCAGATCGAACGAAGGTATATGCCACTACACCATAGAAGCCTTTGAAAAGCTTCTGCTGATAAAGGAATTCAAGTCCGTAAGATCTTCCCTCAGAGGTAGAAGTAATGGACTCGTTTCCAATTACACCAAAGTCTGATCCGAGATTGGCTAATGATATGGAATCTTTGATCGAAAAGGGATATCGGCTGTAGAATTTATAAAATCCCTCCACCGTGAAACGGGAAGCAACTTCGGTTAGATACTCCACTCCTAAAACAGCATGATCCGCCCTGATGTATTTCAAACCGTTGTTCTTGTTAGCCAGATCACCGGCTGCATCTCGATAACCCATGATAGTGTAGGCAGGGAGCTGGTGGAATCGGGCAATATTTCCGTTAAGGCTGAATCGGTTATTGACCTTGTAAGAGAATGAAAGCATGGGCGAAAGCTGTTCCAGCGGATTCAACATGTCGTCTGAATAATTGGCTACATCCGTTCTGAGACCTATCGAAATATTCAAAGTGTTCTGCAGGAATTCACGACTCAATTGAGAGAACAGCGCTCCTTTACTAAGGTAAAGGTCAGATTCAAAATCGATGACCACAGGATTGCCCTGAATGATCACGTTGTTATAAGTAGAATTGTTGTAACGGGCGTATTCATAACCTACTCCAGCATTCAATCTCCAACCGTTTTTGGTGTAAAGGTGTTCAAAACGAAACTTGTTTTCAGCTTCAAAAGATGAATAGTCGAGGAGTTTATTATCCTCTGTCTCAATATTACCTTCGTAACGAGTAGCAATGTTCTTTAACATATTTCGACTTGCCACTATTGTCTGGTATGAATTCTCTGAATAATGTAACCAGTTAATCCCTATGGTATAATTCCACTGGTCCTGTGTAGGGATATTGCCGAGAATGAACTCATTGAATTCCCTTGTTTCGGGATCTTCTATATTGTCATTAACCTTGGTGTTCAAAACAAAGTCATCCAATGCACCTAATCCAATGATACTTATTTTGTTTTTACTGTTGGGCTTCAGATTCACCTTGAACTGTGCATCGTTGTATGTTGGCAGAAAGGGCAATCTCAACGCTGCAAAAAGAAACTGCAAGTAGGATCTTCTTACTGAAAATATGAAGTCTGACTTTTTTCCTAAGGGACCGTCGAGTGTCAGTGCAGCATCACTGGAACCAAGCGCAAAGTTGGTGATCAGACCTTCTGAATTCCCGTCCTTTTGTTTGAATGAAATCACTGAACTCAGTCCGTTTGCCCTGTTTGCAGGAAAGGCACCTGAGTAAAAATCAACCTCCCGAATGAAGTTGACATTCAACAATCCGACTGGCCCCCCACTACTCCCCTGTGTGGCAAAGTGGTTGATGTTTGGCACTTCGATACCATCCAGATAAAACTTATTTTCCGAAGGAGCACCTCCCCTTATCACAATGTCATTTCGAAATGTAGCCCGAGACGCGACACCCGGCAGAGCAGCTAGCACCTTACTCACATCCCGGTTAGCACCGGGAAGGCGTTCTATTTCGGTTGAATTCAGCGTCTTCAAGGATACCGGAGATTCCGATTTTCTTGTAAAAGGATTGGCTGTGACGGTCACCTCTTCTTGTTCTATGGTGATCAGGTTCATTGGGAAATCCAAATCTACCGGTCGAGCGTTTGTGACTGTGATCTCATTGATAATTAAGTCTTCAAATCCAGAGGCTACTGCCTTAAGGGAATAAACTCCCGGTTCGAGACCACCAATGGTATAGGATCCGTCGTCCATTGAGATCGCACCCTTCTGGGCATTGATGATCTGCACCTTCGCAAATGGAATCGGGTCGTTGTTTATCACGTTGTATACGCG
>JBKCAB010000622.1:0-758 GCA_046307935.1 Bacteroidota bacterium
GATATAATGTCCAGAGGAGTGAAGAAAAGATAATCCCTCACAAACGCCACCGTAGCTTCATTGCTGTACACGCTCCTCTTTTTTTAACAAAAGTACAACCAAGAAATGATAACTAAGAGGGAATTTGTCCTCACGATGAAATGTATAGCTCAGGATTACTGAACAGCGGGGAGATGTACTCCAACAAAGTACTGGCCTATCAATTTATGGTTTCCTTGAATGACGTAGCCTTCAGCGCTCTATAGAAAGACTCTCCATCTTGAAATCACCACCGTACTTCTTGAAGTGCATGGTCACACGAAATACCTCGCTTTTACACGTGTAATTGCCTACAGCAAAAGTACTTTCAGCCGACTCTTTTCCCTTGAGAATGAATTTAAAACTCCCACCCGGCTTCTTTGCGAAAAAATCTTTCAACATCAATCCGGCTTGTGAGCGACTGTATGCCCCCTCCTTCCCGAGCACGTTCAAAAGGATCTTTTCCTTACCAAGCGAAACGATTTCTGTGGAATCGTTCGACACGAATGCTTTTTCCAGAGTTGTGTAGGGAATTCCGGATTGAAGCGCAAATGAAATGATTACGGAAGTGATGAAATTGTATAAAAAGTTCATTCGGCTCTTATTTTGAACACAATCACATCAAAAACCGTACCTTAAAAGAAAAAACCAATTTCAAAAGGATAGTGAAAATACAGTCATTTGTGGTTTTGTTAAGTAAGGAAAACGTTCAATGAACCCTTTTATGGCAACTGCAAGCT
>JBKCAB010000623.1:0-1530 GCA_046307935.1 Bacteroidota bacterium
ACCCATTTAAAGAATTAAACGAAACAAAATATGTTGATCATTCCGGTAAAAGAAGGCGAGAACATTGAGAGAGCGCTGAAGAAGTACAAAAAGAAGTACGATAAGACCAACGTTATGAAGGAACTCAGAAACCGCAAGGAATTTGAAAAGCCATCCGTTACAAAACGTCAACAAAAGCTTCGTGCAGTGTACCGTCAGCATATGCAGCAAAACGAGATCTAATTGAAACTTTAGATTAAAGAATACGTTAAGGAGCTTAAAGGCTCCTTTTTTTGTTCTCATATGTTCCAGCGATTCGAGCAATATCTTCTGACGGAAAAAAGATTTTCGGATCATACGCTTCAGGCTTATGTGTTGGATGTTTCGCAGTTCTTCAGTTTCGCGCGAATCGAATTCACCGATCTTCAGACTATTCGTGCCTCATTGGTTCGTTCTTGGATCGTAGAACTTTTCGATCAAGGTATGTCAAGAAAGTCGATCAACAGGAAATTATCATCACTCCGAACATATTTTAAATGGCTCAAGAAAGAAGGTGTGTTGACAGGTAACCCGATGTCGAAGGTCAACGGACCGAAAAATGAAAAAAGACTGCCGCAATTTGCGCGTGAAACAGAACTGAGGAGTGATCGTCTTGATAATTTGTTCACGGATGATTTCGATGGTTTGCGTGACAGACTAATGCTGGAAATGTTCTACCAGACAGGGATGCGTCTGTCTGAGCTCATCGGGTTAAAGGATGCTGATGTGCAAGCTGACCGGGTGAGGGTGCTTGGTAAGCGCAACAAAGAGCGCCTGATCCCTTTGTCTGAAGGTCTTCTTGAGCTTGTTCAAAGTTATCGTGAAGCAAAAGCATTTGTTGCTCAGGGATCCGCGAGTTTTTTCGTGTTAAAAAATGGTAATAAACTCTATCCAAAGTTTGTTTACAGGAAAATTAATGGTTATCTTGCTTGTGTAACGAATTTGGAAAAGACAAGTCCACATGTGCTTCGCCATACCTTTGCGACACACATGCTGAACAATGGGGCGGGGCTTGAAACATTAAAGGATCTTCTGGGTCATGCAAGTTTATCAGCTACTCAGGTTTATACCCACAATTCGTTTGCTCAATTATCAAAGATATACTCACAGGCTCACCCGAGGGGCCATAAAAATTGATGTCATGAAAATTCAAGTCAACGCAGTCCGGTTTACAGCCGATCAGAAACTCATCAATTTCATCAACGAAAAGGTCAATAAATTGGAGTTGTTCTATGACAACATCATCAACGTCGAAGTTTTTTTGCGCATCGACAAGGAGAAGGCCAAACTCAACAAGATCACAGAAGTGAGGATCCACATACCAGGTAAAGAGTTGTTCGCCAAAAAACAATGTTCTTCCTTCGAGGAAGGGATTGACCTGACAGTAGAGGCCTTACGTAAACAAGTCAATAAACACAAGGAAAAGGTAGTTTGACATATCGATTACGAGGAAAATTTAGGGCGACAGCATGAGTCGCCTTTCTTTTTTTGAAAAAAATCACACATGTATAT
>JBKCAB010000624.1:0-2616 GCA_046307935.1 Bacteroidota bacterium
TTACAGACCCATGTGGTAATCAAACGCCTGTGATCATTACTCTGGATATCCAAGATATTTTGCCTGTTTCGGTATCTATTCAGAATCCCGGTATTCAATGTCCGGGTGATGAAGTGACTTTAACAGCCATCCCGCAGGGCGGCGGCGCACCTTACACGTATCTTTGGAGCACCGGTGAAAATACGTCCTACATTACGGTGAATCCAACATCAACGCAATCTTATTCCGTTAGCGTCTCAGACAATTGTCTCGGGCAGACCGCCACGGCAACAACAACCATCAATGTGCCGGTCTATCAGCCGCTGACACTCACCACTTCTGGAAATGTCACAGAGATCTGTCCATACATTCCTCAAATGCTATCTGTTTCAGCCATCGGCGGAGCGGGCAATTATACTTATCAGTGGAGTGTTTCCGGCGGCCAAGATCTGGGGATATCGAGCCAGCAAAGTGTGGCGCCAAGTCAAACTACTAGCTATACCATACTGGTGACGGATGCATGTGGAAATCAGCAAAGTGCTCAAATACTTTACACGATCACCAGTCCTCCCTTGTTATTGAGCATAACACCGGATCTTGAGATCTGTCCGGGTGATAGTGTGCAGTTGAGTGTCGTTGCAACAGGTGGTTACGGTCAGTATTATTATGATTGGCCTCAACTCGGAATGAATACGCCCTCAGTCTGGGTGAGCCCGAACGCCACAACGAGCTATTTGGTCAGTGTATCCGATGAATGCCAGACCTTTACGGTTGAAGCCACAAGCACCGTAACTGTAGTTGCTCCAACTGCCAACTTCTACGTACTGAGTACCGTATTGTTCGATGATCTACCGATTCAATTTGGCAATGCATCCGAGAATGCGATCACCTATGAGTGGACATTTGGTGATGGTAATGCTTCTAACAATGTGCACCCCACCAACATTTACGAGGAGCCGGGTGATTATATTGTGACACTAGTTGCCACCGATGAGAAGGGGTGCACCGATACGATCAGACAACCGATAACGATCAAACCAGCATACTATGTATATGTTCCGAACACATTCACTCCGGATGGGTTGAGATACAACAATTATTTCAGTGCCAGTTTCTTTGGAATCGAGTCGGCTGCAGTGACCATTTTTAACCGCTGGGGCGAGATCGTTTATTCTTCCCAGGACATGAATTTCGAATGGGATGGCACCTACAATAAAGTTCCTACACAGGATGGAACATACACCTGGAAGATCACCTATGTAACACTCTTTGGCCTTGAGGAGACCATCCACGGTCACGTTAATGTCATTCGCTGATCCTTCGGGAAGACGTCTAAGAGCTTATAATGATTTCGTCCTTCCACCATCTACAGGAACATTGATGCCGTTTATGTAGGCTGCAGCAGGAGAAGCAAGGAATGCGATGGCAGCTGCGATTTCCTCTGGCTGAGCAATGCGTTTCATTGGTGTTTCAGAGGCCATTTCCGTGAGAATCTCTTCAACACTTTCACCGGTCATCTCCGACTTCACCTTAGCAAGTCCTTGGAGACGAGATGTATTTGTAGCACCGGGAAGTACATTGTTCACCGTAATACCATAAGCACCCAATTCATTCGCTAATGTCTTGCTCCAGTTGGCAACGGCTCCACGAATCGTGTTGGAAACACCCAGGTTAGGGAGGGGTTGTTTGACACTCGTCGAGATCACGTTGATTATTCGGCCGTATCCACTTTCGATCATACCAGGATAAGTCGCCTGCGCGAGAATGTGATTGCAGATCAGGTGTTGATTGAACGCAAGGAGGAATTCCTCCGATGAGGCATCTTTAATGGCACCACCTTTCGGTCCACCGGAATTGTTCACCAGAATATTGATGATATTGCCCGCACCGACATACTCTTTGATAACCTTCCTGAGCTGTTCGGGTTTAGAAAAGTCTGCTACTAGAAAACCATGTTTTTGCGCGCCATCCAAAGACAGATCGCTGAGTGCAGATTCCAGCGCTTCCTGATTTCTGGCCAACAGAACTACGTTTGCACCCATGGCCGCGAGCTCCATGGCGGTTGCTTTCCCGATACCTTGTGAGCTGCCACAAACCAGTGCGCTCTTTCCTTTCAATGACGAATTCATAGATTTCAATATAGAAGAACGAAAGTAAATTAAAAGTGACAAATATTGGGTGGAATGTTGGTTTTAATGATCGAAATCTATGTTTCTGTCAATTTTTACGAAGACAGAATCAAATAACAACTCATTTGTTTTTTATTTCTGTAAGTAAACCTTACTTTTGTCATCGTTAATATGAACTTAATATTTAGATTATGAGGAATTTTTACAGTAAATGGCGAAGCATTGCCCTTTTCTGCTTCCTGATCGTGTCTGCTTTGAATAGCGTGATGGCTCAGGTGAGTGGGTATAGCTTCAACCAAACAGCTGGCACTTACACTCCAATTACAGGAGGAACGGTGCTGCACTCCGGAGCGGCTGATGATGCCTTATCACCCTCCACAGCGATTGGTTTCACGTTCAATTACAACGGAGCAGCCTACACAACCATTAAAGTAAATACAAATGGATGGGCGAGCTTTGGAACGACAGTCTCCACAGGAACATACACCCCGTTGAGTACAACAGGAAC
>JBKCAB010000625.1:0-1149 GCA_046307935.1 Bacteroidota bacterium
CAGGAACATAGCGTGTTTGCCGGCAGGCAACCAAAACCAGTAACATTGGAATAATATGCGTAAGTTTGAACAAGCGGATAAATTGGCTAACAGCAAAGTTATAAAAAACGGCGCGTGTCTGAACTTTCAAAGAACAAGATAAAATGGATCCGATCCCTGCGGCAAAAAAAGCACAGGGATGAGGAAGGATTATTTATTTTGGAAGGTGAAAAAATGGTCCTAGAAGCCTTGGAGCAACGGCCTGATCTGATTCATACTGTTGTAGCACTCAGCAATTATTCACACCGGCTTCTGGGAGCTGATACAGACATAATCACAGCAACTGATGATCAACTTGCTCAAGTTTCTGAACTTCACACACCGAACAAGCTGCTCGCAGTTCTGAACAAACCCGAAAGTGGTCGATTCGTTGAAAAAGGATTGCGGCTAGTACTGTGTGATGTTCAGGATCCCGGAAATTTGGGTACCATACTGCGCACTGCCGACTGGTTCGGATTGACTGAAGTGATCTGTTCGAGGAATACAGTAGATTGCTTCAATGAAAAAGCACTGCAATCTTCCATGGGTTCGATCCTAAGGGTCAATGTGCACTATACGGATCTGAAATCGTTTCTGGTGAACAGAACAGATACAATTTTCGCAGCTGACATGGTGGGTGAAAATATCTACACGGCAAGTAACCTCCGGGAAGGATACCTGTTGATGGGAAATGAGGGCAAAGGAATTCCATCGGATCTCGACGGTTTTATCCATCGGAGAATTTCAATACCAAAATTTGGATCAGCTGAATCACTCAATGTAGGTGTTGCCACAGGTGTCATCCTCTCTGAATTCGCTCGCCGCATGTCCGGCCATTGAGCCACTTTCTTTTCTGCACTTTCTTTCTTAATTTCACAACATCAAATCATGTTACACTATGGCTTTGTTCAGATCTTACTTCGTTTTATCGGTTTGCACCCTCGTTTATTTGTCGGGTACAACTCAAACGGCATTATGGCAATCTTTTACCGATTCAATCCCTACGTTGTCCTCACCACGAGGTAGTGACCTCAATGGAGACGGAGTAATAGATATCGTGATTGGAGGTGGAACGGATGGCGTATTTTCCAACAACGGGATCATGGCCTACAATGGCGCCTCCGGAGAACT
>JBKCAB010000626.1:0-2441 GCA_046307935.1 Bacteroidota bacterium
GGGCAAGGCAAACCCATAAAAGAAAGACGGGAGCCATCGGTGCCACCCCGAATGATTGATGGATTCGGTGTTAAGCCTGCTTTTTTCATGGCTTCGATCGCATAATCAGTAACAAAAGGTACTGAGCGGAGCACCTCCTTCATATTGCGGTACTGCTCTGTGACTTCAAATTCGTAAGGAACATTGTATTGTTCGGTGATCATTTTCAGCAGCGATTCAAGACGGCTTTCATATTCGTTGAGTTTTTCAGTCATATGATCCCGTACAATGAAAGAAATAGTCGCTTTTTCAAGTCCTCCTTCAATCGACATAGGATGCACAAATCCTTCACGATGTTCAGTAGTTTCAGGCGACCATTTATCTTTCGGTAATGCGTGAATGAATTCAGCTGCAACCTTCAGTGCATTGATCATTTTTCCTTTGGCATAGCCTGGATGAGCACTTACACCATGAATGGTGACCTTTACCGCATCGGCAGAGAACGTTTCATCTTCGATGTCACCCAGAGGTCCACCGTCGAGCGTGTAACCATAGTCGGCATCCAACTTGTTCATATCCAGATGCTCTACTCCGCGACCGACCTCTTCATCTGGGGTGAAAAGTATACGTATTCTCCCGTGTTTGATATCGGGATTATTCACTAATTGCTGAGCCAGATCCATGATGATCGCCACCCCGGCCTTGTCGTCGGCTCCCAAAAGCGTCAAACCACTGGCTGTGATTATGTCATCTCCGATCTTTTGAGCGAGATAGGGATGTCGATCTGTGGTGATTACCTGTGTTGGATCATCCGGAAGGACGATCGGTGTTCCGGAATAATTTTCATGTACAATTGGTTTGACATTGGTTCCGCTGCAATCAGGAGCTGTGTCCATGTGTGAACAGAAACATATCGTTGGTACATCTGGATTTTCTGAATTGGAGGGAATAGAAGCATACACATACCCCCATTGATCCATTTCAGCATCTGTCAAACCTATCTCTTTCAGTTCCTTAACAAGCAGTTTGGCCAAGTCTTTTTGCTTCTCGGATGAAGGGAAAGTTGGTGATGACGGATCAGCAGTGGTGTCGATCTGAACATATTGGAGAAATCGTTCTCTCACGGAATGCTTGTAGGAAGTCATTTGGAATATTTGATTCAAATATACAGATTCCAGAAAAGATTTGAGTTGGTTGATGTTTTGGAAATTGTCAACACTTCTTTTTATCAGTTCAGATCGCGATCAAAAAGCATTGACATGATTTTCAGAAAGTGAATGAAAAGAAATTTTAAACCTCAAACAATCAGATGAATATGAAACGGTATTTTAATTTTTTGGTACATGTAGGCTCGACTTATTGTGAATTGTATTTGATGTTGTCTTTGATTTAAATACATTATTCGACTTCAGCACTATTTAATTTATCTAAGTGTTCGATAACCTGTCGTTACCAAAAAAAGATGATCTTTCAGAACTGAAGTCAATTGTCTGGAATTGAGCAAATATGTTATGATCATGTTACGTCACAAGTTATTTTATTCACTACGTATTGACTTTGATTTTTAGATTATTGTAGAAATTAGATTAAGCATTACTTCATGGAAAATTGATGAGTTTGAAATTGGGAGTAATTATCAATATTAATTTGTAACAAAAAGAAATTAGTTCATTTTCCCAATTGCCATAACTTGAGCTGTTTTCAGACGAACTATATTGTTAGAATTTGTCAGAAAAAAAACAAAAAGAAATTTGGATGGTAGGGTTATAATTGCGAGAATTCCTATTATTTCGATAACCAAAATTGATTTATACCGTACAACAAACTCCAACTATTAGCGAATGAAACGTATACACAAATTATTTCTCCTTACACTGACCCTGACTTATGGTCAATTGTCACATTGTCAGATCTGGGATTTTGCCGGTGTTAATCAACTAGGTGGAGAAGTGAATTCAGTTGCCGAGGAAAGCCTTCCGATCTTCTCAAAGGACAGCGCGTTACTTTACTTCATCCGAACCATGGACAAGAGAAATAAAGGAGGTGAATACGACCAAGACATCTGGTTGAGTTACCGGAGGGCTGATGGTACATATGGCGATTGCAAACAAGAAAGTTCACTGAACTCTAAATACAATAATGGCGTTGTAGGAATGTCTGCGGATGGCAGTGAGATCTATTTGCTCAACACGTATGAGGGCAAGAAAGACATGGAAAAAGGTATTGCTGTTGCGCGAAAAAAAGGCAATAGTTGGGGAACACCAGAAAAGATCGATGTACCTACATTGGATATTGAAGGAGATTTCTATGGATTTCACATCAGTGAGGATGGAAACGTAATGCTCATTTCATTTCAGGGTGCCGGAACTTTAGGTTTGGAAGATATTTATGTTTCTTTAAAGTCAGACCAAGGCTGGTCCGCTCCGATCAATATAGGATCAGACATTAATACAACAGGCTTT
>JBKCAB010000627.1:0-2486 GCA_046307935.1 Bacteroidota bacterium
CAATGCCTTCGAGGATGCGATGTTCCTCATCAGAAGTACTTTCCTCTTTTGTCAACTCCAATGCCATCTCAAGCTCGTCAGTTGTGATCCTGACTCCTTTTTTATGCGCCATCCGGTTGATGATTCCTGTACCATTCACCAGAAGTCGTTTTAGCCATGAAAACGGGGGTATGGTTCGGAAGATATTCAGCGGATAGGCCGTCATCCTGGCGAATGAAAGAGGATTTCTGGCCGCATAGATCTTTGGTATGACCTCCCCAATCAACAAGATCAATAATGTTATTCCGATGACTTCGATCACGAATCGAAGCGTTTCATTCGCATCAGTCACCGGATAAAGGTCTTCCAGGATCGAGCTGGAAATGATCACGATGGCTACATTAACAAAATTATTGGTTATCAGAATAGTGGCTAAAAGTTCTTTGGGTGAGCTGATCAACTGAAAGATGAGTTCGCTGGTCCTGGAACCTTCATTTTTCAATTTTTCTTTATCTGACGGACCCAAAGAGAAGAATGCCGCCTCTGAACCAGACGCCAAGGCTGAAAGTATCAACAAGACAATGATCACACAAAACGAGATCACGATTCCAGAGATAGGAAAAGTGGTTTGGAGTACTTCAGCCTTCGCGGCGAGAATGATCAACGGAATATCCATTTATGAGTTTTCAGAATGGCAGGACATCTCCGTTGTCATCGGCAAGGTCCTGAATGGGAGGTGGTGGAACGGGGCCGTCATTGTATGGGTACGGAGGTTTGTTCTCGTTCCGTTCCGCGCCCTCAGGCCTGGAAAGAATTGTCATTTCGTCGGCAAGAATTTCAGTGCTGTATCTCGTGTTACCCTCTTTATCCTGCCAGCTTCTCTTTTTGAGTCTGCCTTCAATGTAAACTTTGTACCCCTTCTTCAGGTATTTTTCAGTTACCTCTGCCAGCCCTCTCCAGAGGACAATATCATGCCAATCGGTTGTTTCTCTTTTTTCTCCTGAAGCCTTGTCCGTGTATACCTCAGAGGTGGCAAGAGGAAAGTTAGCCAAAACAACACCGTTATCAAGACGCCTTACTTCGGGATCCTTTCCGAGATTACCAATAAGTATCACTTTATTTACAGTGCCTGACATAATAGAATTTTAATGACAAATATAGGCAAAACAGATGTGCATCAAACGGTTGCACGGGTGGATTCAAGGTAACGATCAATTAATCTGGGCAATGGATACTCAGAAAGTTCAGGCCTGCCAATTACTTTCCATCCGCTAGTCAAACTCTCGGGCATTCGGTCGAAATGTAAAAATCGTGCACGAATGCGTTGATGTGAAAGCAGGTGAACGTATTCCTCAGAAATTTGACTGGGGGCATGTTGAGTCAATTGTTTTACTTCATCCAGATCCATAATTTCATTTGTTTCCACCAACGGGAATTGATATAAATGCTGCCAGATATCCTTTGAAGACCTGCGTTCAATGACTGTTCGTTCGTTCTCTTCAAACACAAGGAAATAGAAATAGCGTTCCCGCACAGTTGTTCGCTTTTGTTTAACCGGACGGGATGCGACAGTGTCTCGTTCAAGAGCAAGGCATGAATGATTCAATGGGCAATTGCTGCAATCCGGCTGCTTAGGCTTGCAAACAAGAGCACCTATTTCCATTACTGCCTGGTTGTGAATCGCAGCAGCTTTCGGATGCAGCAATTCTTGGGCAAGTGACTGAAACAAGGATTTTCCTTTTGAGCTGTCGATCGGGACGTTGATGTCAAAATATCGGCTAAGCAACCGGTAGACATTTCCGTCTACAACGGCAAACGGTTCATTGAATGCGAACGAAGCTATAGCCGCGGCGGTGTAGTCACCAATGCCTTTTAAGGCTCTTATTTCTTGATAATTCTCGGGAAAATATCCGTTGTGTTTCTCGCACATATCTTTCGCTGCGGCATGAAGGTTACGGGCTCTGCTGTAGTAGCCGAGTCCTTGCCAAAGCCGAAGTATCTGCTCCTCATCAGCTGCTGCGAGCTCCTGAATACTCGGAAATGCTTCAATGAATTTGTGGTAGTAACTCATGCCTTGATCGACTCGCGTTTGTTGTAAAATGATCTCTGACAACCAGATTCGATACGGATCGTTCGTTTGTCTCCAGGGTAGATCGCGAGAGTTTTGTCTATACCAATCGGTTATTAGTAGATGAAAATCAGCCATTAAGGGAATTTTTATTTTTTTTTCGAAGCACACACAAAATTATGTCTTTCCCGTGATTTACTTTTGCAAACCAAACAATTAGAAAACACATAATTTAAAGAAGATGACAAAAGCAGATATTGTTGCAGGAATCGCAGAACAAACAGGACTTGAAAGAGCAGAAGCACTCAAAGCAGTGGAATCATTCATGACGAATATCAAATCTTCGTTGGCACAGGGTCAGAATGTTTATCTCAGAGGATTCGGAAGTTTCATTGTTAAAGAAAGAGCCGAAAAGACGGGAAGAAATATTTCCAAGAAC
>JBKCAB010000628.1:0-1212 GCA_046307935.1 Bacteroidota bacterium
GAACCAGCACCCCAAAAAGGATAGAAGTGAATCCGGCAAAATAGGCAAGGATCAACGCGAAAAAAAATGCATAGATGAGAAACTCATGATTACGAATACGTCTAATCCTTTCAAGAGGTTTGCCCACAAAGAAGAAACGTAAGGTAAAATACATCAGAACCAAGCTTTCAATACCATTCAAAATAAGCGTAACGTTCAACGCCTCCCAAATGAAGGGTCGATAAAATCCGGCTATTACGGAGGCTGGCATTGCCATGATCATTCCAATGGCACTATAATCAACTTCCCCTAAAGAGTAGCGATTTGAACCGTAAGTTTTATTGGTGGTCATGTCCTGATTGATAACAGCTGCCTCCTTCAGGTATTCATCAGCAATGGGTGTTTGAAAGAAAACAAAGATGGCGCCTATTGCCAATAACGTCATTACAATGCGCAGGAGTTTAACTTCAAGACTTCTGGTGCCGTAGATCTTACCTAAACGGGCAATGTACGCAAACAGAAGAGGTACCATGACTGTCACTAGCATAAAAGAACGTACCCGATACATGACGTAAACAGTCGCCAAAACACCAAGCCAGTTCCAAAAATTTGATTTTTCCTCCGGTGAAATGATCTTGTATATGTTGACTAGAAAATAACAGACAGACACCCACATCAACGTGTCTTTTGATATTCCTCCGCACCAAAAAGAAAGTGATGGAATAAAAAATATAGCCAGAAACAGATGCCAATCGGAATGTAACCCGAAACGACGGGTCAATTCGAAAAGCCTCCAGGATGCATTGGTAGTGACATAAGCAAAGATCAGCGACATCAGAAGATAACCCTTGAAGGTGAAAAAGGTAAAAATGGACGCGACCTTGGAAACAAAAAAACTTGCGGGTTCATTATAGATATGTGAATCTGGAAAACCGGTGTTTGTGTCAAAATTCTTGTAACTGTTCCGAACATCACTATACTCGAAAAGCTCTTCAAAATACATGAAGGGATCCTTCCAAAATAAGTTGTTCAGTTTAACAGAACCATCCCAGAAAGCAATGGAATCTCCTCCGCCACCGTAGAAAATGATATAGAAAAGTGCGTTAGCTGCTACGAATGATACTTTGAATAAGAAAGCAGGCTGATAATAACGATAATGTATCTTGTCAATGTTATTCCGCCTGCGTAAATACACAAGGATCAATAATACCGCAAAACCAAGGAGTGTTGATA
>JBKCAB010000629.1:0-2481 GCA_046307935.1 Bacteroidota bacterium
CTCCACCTGCAGGCGTGAGTGATGAGCCGCCACCTCCACCACCTCCGCCATACGGAGCACTCGAAAAACAGTCAGCACCACCACTTCCGCCACCATAGAGACCACCGCCGCCACCGCCACCGGGAGAGTTATTGTAACAATTGTCGGTTGCTCCGGCTGCACCAAGGCCCAAACTACCCGAGGCACCGTTCAATCCAGATCCCCAAGGATTTCCCCCAGTACCACCGGAAGTCTGCGTTCCACCAGTTCCTCCTCCACCGAATGAGTTCACACCGGTTGTACCCGTTGCACAGCCACCAACTCCTCCGGCAGCATCCTGCGTGCCTCCCCCCATTCCACCACCACCGGCAGCAACGATCACTCTATTTGCTAGTGCAGTACCCCCAATGCGTATGTCCGTGGCACCACCGCCGCCGCAAGATCCATTAGCACTGGAATTCGCAGACTTTCCTGTACCTCCACCATTCCAGCCACCACCGGAATTGGTGTTGCATGTACCGGTTCCACCAACGTAAATATTCAAGACCTGACCGGGAGTAACGGCTAAAGTTCCGGTTACAACCGCACCATTTCCACCCGCTGAACCGCCACCGTCAGCACCTGCAGCCGTCACATTGATACTGGTAACACAAGGAGGAACGGTCCAAGTTTGCACATTTCCGGTAAAATTAAAGGTAACTGTAGTTTGAGACCAGCTGATACCCGCGCAAAGAACCAAGTGAAGGCTAACTAAAATCCTGAATAGCATCGTGTAGTAATTTATAAGCACTAGACGTAAAAATACAGGCTAAGTTGCCAATAAACTACAGAAGTTCAGGAAAGTCAACAAACAAGTATTTTCAATGAACAATACCGCAATTGTATCGAACATTTCTATTTTTGAACTGCTCAGAATGACAGCCAGTCAATTCCTTTTTTTAGATAATTGAGCGTGTTGTACTCAGGACTACCTTTGTCAGTACTGTGGTCATACTCCCAGGAAGCATCTGGCGGAAGGCTCATGAGAATGGACTCCGTCCTACCCCCTGAAAATAAACCAAACTTTGTTCCCCTGTCGTGCACCAAATTGAATTCAACATATCTGCCTCTTCTAAGGTTTCGCCAGTGCCGCTCTTCATTGGAATAGGATTTGTCTTTCCCTAAACTGACCTGATGTTGATACAAAACAGGAAAAAGTTCACCAAGCTGAACGCAAAATGAGAACAATCGTTCCTTTGAAAGCCCGGTATTTGAAGTGTCTTGATGATCAAAGAAAATACCTCCTATACCGCGCGTCTCTAGGCGATGAGTCAAATAGAAATAGTCATCCGCCCACAACTTGAAACGGTCATAAAACTCCGTATTGTATGCATCGCACAACACCTTCAGAGAACGATGGAAATCTGAGGCATATGCCGGAATAATGTAGTGCGGCGTGAGATCAATACCTCCGCCGAACCAAAATTGACCTGTGTTCATCTCGAAGTAGCGGACATTCATGTGAATGATAGGTACATGGGGATTCTCGGGATGAAGAACGATCGAAACTCCGGTGGCATAAAAATTCTCCCCTTTGAGGCCTAGTTGCATTTTCATGATCTCCGAAACATCACCATACACCTCAGAAAAAGCAACCCCTCCCTTCTCAATGACCTTACCGGAAGAGATAGTTCGCGTTCTACCTCCTCCACCTGCATCTCTTTCCCACAAATCTTCACTAAAAACCGCAGCGCCATCAACGGACTCCAATTCCCGGCAAATGTAATCCTGAAGTTCTCTGAAACGTTCAGCTATCAATTCTCTTTGCATCATTCAGCAATAACAAACTTCCCTTCCTCTTTGACCAAAACATAATTTGCTTGGTTGTCATAACCCTGTCCTAGCCCTACTTGCTTCATATCGAAAACATTGAGCACATTCGTTTTTACATTTTTTTCCAATAAAAGTTGGGAGATGAAAAAATAGGCAACATCAAAACCATGAACTGAATATCGAGACATATCGGCCTTAAATTTGGATCTGAAGCGTTTGTGGAGCGAAATCACTTTGGGATCAGTATAGCTGAAATTATTGAAGTTATTCGATGTACAAAAACCAAAGCCATATCCTGCTTTTGACAGGGGCAGATCCTCAATACTCAGCCATTCTTTCATTCCGTAAACCATGACAGAAGAACCTGCAACTTTATTCAGTCCAGTATTAAACTTCAATGCGAAATTCTTATCCGTAGAAGGACAAATTATCACAGTATTGGTACCTCTTTTAAGAAATGAAGTATAATTTTCCGAGGTGACTTCTATTAGTTTCGGGCGAACACCTGCACATGGAAGTGTTGTAAAAGCATTCCTAAAAGCCTCGTAAATGGCGGCATCTTTTTCGATATCTGTTTTAACCAACAAGATCTGTTCCTTTGAATGGCGAGTCAATACATGACCTGCCAAGCCCTGCATGAGCATGAAATCAGATGAAACTGCCCTGTAGACATACGGATTGTCCTTAAGT
>JBKCAB010000630.1:0-3370 GCA_046307935.1 Bacteroidota bacterium
GGTTCGTTGTCTCGACCTTTGCGAGGATCGTTGCTTTTATACCTGCAGTCAGGCGATTCAACTTCACCAATGGTGTATTTCCGATCGTTTCGAGGATATTTCCGTAAACTTTCATTCCAGCTATTTTGTGCGAATTTAGTCAACAAAAGTAGATTCACACTCCCGTATTGGCATGAGATGTGAGATTAGAACTATATTTAACCTGAGCTTGTACTAATTTTGATACCAATGAAAACCTCTCAAAAAATACATACGGTACTTTTATTCCTAGGCGCTGCCATTCTGACCTGTTCCTGCTCAGGCATTAGAGACATGCAGGTGCAAGTTATGCGTCCGGCGGTGATCACAGTGCCCGGGGAAATTCAAAAGATCGCATTACTCAACCGTTCGATCCCGGCCAGCCAGTCTGCGATCGAAGGAACATTAACCGGAGAAATGCCCAAACAAGATAAAGCCCTTTCCAATGAATGCATTAGCGCACTCAATGCTACCCTATTGGAATCCGCCCGTTTCGAAGTAAAACGCTTGGAATACACCATGAATGCGGCAGACCCCAATTCACTCTCCTTCGGTGCTCCTCTTGACTGGAAAACAGTTGATACGATGTGCGCACGCCTCGGTGTGGATGGTCTGCTTGTCTTGGAATATTTCGATTCAGATTTCACCCTGGATAATGCCGCCGGGACAACAGCTCAGGCAGTACAAAGCGTACTGAATGGCGGACAAACATCCATTGAAGCAAGTGGTACGGCAACGGCAACATGTGGTTTCAGAGTGTATTATGCCAAAAAACAAGTTATCCCTTATGAAGATGAGTTCCGTTTCAAAAAAAGATGGAGAGAGAGAGCTAATACAGCTGCCGAGGCCGTTGGTAAGTTGATCAAGCGCAATCCGGCTTTGAAAGAGGTATCTTACGAAACAGGAATTGAGTTTGCCCGAAGCATTGTTCCACTTTACATTTGGGAGCACCGTGACATGTACAAGGGAAAGAAAGGAGAAATGGAAAGAGCAGAGAGACAAGCCCTTGCAAAAGATTGGGAAGGAGCACTCCAAACCTGGATGTCTGCCTACGATTCAGCAACGAAGAATAAAGTGAAAGCAAAAGCCGCGCTGAACATTGCTCTCGCATACGAGGTGCTTGGAAATCTGAAAGAGGCTCAAAAATGGGCAGGAACCGCCTATGTAGATGGAGGTAAAAGAGCCATGCTTGAATATGCAGAGATCATCGACCAAAGGGTACGCGAACAGAATAGACTGGAAGAACAACTGAAGACTTTTGAATAGTGGGCGAGTTCTTCGATATCGGAATTGCGGTTTCCAGGTACATACTGCTCAGGTACTTTTTCATCGCAGGAGGGAGCTTTATTTTGTTCTATGTGCTGATCAGACGAACTGGATTGCTTCAAAAGTTGCAGGCACAATTCCCTACGCTCCGCGCGATTGGACATGAGGTGCTGAATTCTTCACTGACAATAGTCATTTTTGCGCTCACGGCTACACTTGTTCTGTTCATTGTTCCTGACTCAACCAGAATCTACTACGATCAAGAAGAATTCGGTAAGTTGTATTTCTATTTGTCCTTTCCGATCATGTTCATCCTACATGACACCTATTTCTACTGGATCCATCGTCTCATGCACCTTCCTCAGATATTCAAACATGTTCATCTCGTTCATCACAGATCTACTAACCCTACCCCATTTGCAGCCTATTCATTCCATGTTCTGGAGGGATTTCTGGAGGCGGCTATCTTACCGATAATTGCATTCTCAATACCTGTTCATTTTGATGCCTTGGTACTTTTCCTGTTGATACAGTTCATCTACAACGTGTATGGTCATACCGGCTTTGAATTGTATCCCAAATGGTTTTCGGGAACCTGGATCGGAAAATGGATCAACACGAGCGTTGCGCACAACATGCATCACAAATACTTCAATGGGAATTACGGTTTGTACTTTCTTTTCTGGGATCGTTTGATGGGAACATTGGACGATCGCTACGATGAGTACTTTCGAAACAGGAGGGTCTAAAGTCTGATTTAGATCAAATCAGGGACACTCTCACCGACGGTTGAGTGCAGAGAACATAACTCCAAGGATCAATGCACTCAGGATAATACCGAGTGAAACTAAAGCCGGTATGTGGACATACTGCACGATCAACATTTTTACCCCAACGAACATCAAGACAAAAATGAGCGAATATTTCATGTATTCGAACTTATCGAGCATATTGGAAAGGAAAAAATATAAGCTTCGCAGTCCGAGTATCGCAAAGATATTGGATGTAAATACAATGAACGAATCTGTTGTGATGGAGAAGATCGCCGGGATTGAATCCACCGCAAACAGAATATCCGAAAATTCTACGACTACCAACGAGGCCAACAAAGAAGTGGCAAAAAGCTTACCATCGATCCTGACAAGGTATTTACCGTTACTCTCACCCCAATGTATCGGGTACAGCTTACTCAGAAAACGCACACCGGCACTATTTCTGAAATCCTCATCCTCTTCTGAACCTTTGATCATCTTGAAGGCGGAGAAAATCAGGATCGCACCAAAGACATAAGTCGCCCATTCAAACTGCTTTACGAAGGCAGTGCCAAGCAGGATCATGACCAAGCGGAAGAAGATCGCACCTAGAATTCCCCAAAAGAGGATCTTGTGCTGGTATTTCTGTTCGATCCGAAAGTATTTGAAAATCATCGCCATAACGAAGATATTGTCCAAACTCAGGGACTCCTCGATGACATAGCCCGTATAATAATCGATCATCGCACGAAAAGGATCTGTCTGTGCGGCGTTGATCCCCATATAATTCTGGTCATAAATCCAGTAGATCACGGTGCCGAACAAAAGCGAAAGGGTTACCCAAATCGCAGTCCAAGCCAAAGATTCCTTCATGGAAACCTCCTTGTTGGATCTGTGAAATATTCCCAAATCAAGCGCAAGCAAACCAAAAATGAGAAGGAGGAATACGACCCAAACAAGCATTGTTTATTTCCTTTGGACGGTAAAAATACTTCTTTTCCACAGATCGAATGGTATAATCCAGCAAAACTTATACGATGAACAGCTTTATTTTTCAACGGGTTTAATCCGTATATTTGATCTATTGCCAACAGCATGGATTTCAAACTTGTTTCCGAATTCAAACCCACAGGTGACCAACCGGAGGCGATCAGACAGTTGGTCTCAGGCCTGATCGCAGAAGTCCCCGGCCAAACTTTACTTGGAGTGACCGGAAGCGGAAAAACCTTTACTGTTGCCAACGTGGTGGAAAAGATCAATCGACCCACGCTAGTCCTTTCCCACAACAAAACACTCGCTGCTCAGTTGTATGGCGAATTCAAACAGTTCTTTCC
>JBKCAB010000631.1:0-726 GCA_046307935.1 Bacteroidota bacterium
TAGTAATCGTCGACGGAAAGGCGCGCGGCATCATTGCTCGTAATCTCGTTACCGGTGAGTTGGAACGTCATTCTGCGCATGCCGTTGTGCTTTGCACAGGTGGTTATGGCAACGTGTTCTTCCTCTCAACGAATGCAATGGGAAGCAACGTAACAGCTGCATGGAAAACACACAAACGGGGTGCGCTTTTCGCAAATCCTTGCTTTGTGCAGATTCACCCTACCTGTATTCCTGTTCACGGAACAAACCAATCCAAGCTTACGCTGATGTCAGAATCACTGCGTAACTCCGGGAGGATCTGGGTTCCGAAAAAGAAAGAAGACGCAGAGGCCATTCGTGCAGGAAATCTGAAACCAACGTCTATCGCTGAAGACGATAGGGACTATTTCCTGGAAAGAAGATACCCTGCATTTGGAAACCTGGTGCCGCGCGATGTGGCCTCACGTGCTGCCAACGAACGTTGTGATGCCGGATTTGGTATAGAAGCCAATGATACGAACGAAGGTGTCTACCTGGACTTTTCTTCCGAAATCCGATCCAAAGGAAAACAAGCGGCATTTGCGAAAGGAATCCACAACCCTACCGATAAATTCAAACAAAGATGAGTACATCCAGAATCGTTCTTTTTTCAGTCCTTGGTTTGATCCTTTTGATCTTCTTCAACGGTTGTTCTACATACAATAACCTAGTAAATAAGGAGGAAGGCGTTACGAAAAGTTGGCAGCA
>JBKCAB010000632.1:0-6131 GCA_046307935.1 Bacteroidota bacterium
TTGACCGGCTGAATGCGCTCTTCAGAATGGATCCCGACCTAAATGACAGTTCAATAAATTTCAAGAAAGTATTGCAGACGAATTGTGTGAATGATAACCAAGTAAAAGGTTTGTATCACGGTATCGTGATCCATTACACTACCATGAATCAGGTTGTTCCGGAGGACGTATCAGGAGTAAAAACAAGTTCGGTAAGTCAGCTTCTACTGAACGAGCAAGATGTACAATCTACCATAGAAGATCTTGAGGCTACCGTTGAGAATTTATTGGAATCACCCTTTCTTTCGGACACTATAAAATCGTCCGTTATCAACAAACCACTGGATGAACAGATTTCCCTTTTAAAGGAATACTTACTTGAAGAAATCCAAACCGAACCCGATCATATCTTATCGGAAGCAACTCCGGAGGAGCGCACCTACTTCGAAGGTCAGGTCGGTCAATTTTTAAAAAGTTACAGTAACAGTGAACCGGTCATTCAAAAGGTCTTCGATCGCCATCCCGAATGGAAGAGTATACTCGTAGTGAATGACTGGACGGGGAGCATGTATGGATTCGGCGCACAGGTGCTTGAGTGGCATCTGAAGAACTTCGAACGATCTGAGATCATTTCACTGACCCTCTTCAACGATGGTGATGATAAACCTGATCACGAAAAGAATCCCGGCCAAACTGGGGGTATCTATTTCGAACCGGCTGACAATGTGCCTCAGCTCGTTGATCTATTCAACTATGTGATCCTGAAAGGTAGTGGCGGTGATGCTCCTGAGAACAATATAGAAGCTATCCTAAAAGCCATTGAACAATTCCCAAAATTCTCTGAGATCGTTATGATCGCAGACAATAATTCCTGCGTCCGAGACATTGCACTTGCAGACAGGATTGGAGTTCCTGTTCGAGTTGTACTTTGCGGTTATGACCCGAAGAGAGGAGTTAACCCACATTACATTTACCTTGCGAAAACAACCGGAGGCGGGATCTACACCATTGAGGAGGATCTTGAGAACATTGATGTAGATCTCAAAGAAGGAGGGGAAATAGGTGATTTCCGCGACAAGCGTTTCAAATTGAACAAGAATGGATGCAGCTACATTCACGAATCCGAAACAATACTTTCGATGAAGGTCTACACACTTGATGAAGGTCTGAAGGACAAGAAAAAAGTGATCAACCTTGATGCCAGCAAACAAAACCTGGAAAACATTCCTTTAGGTATTTTTAAAATGCACTACCTGAGCGATCTGAATTTGAGCGAAAACCAACTTTCATCTGTAAAACCATCTATTAAAAAGCTGGCTTACCTCAAAAAACTGGACCTTTCTCTGAATAAACTATCAGCGCTTCCTGTCGAACTGAGCCACATTCGTTATTTGGAAACCCTGAAACTATCTGGCAATCAATTCGACAGTATTCCGCCAGTGCTGTATAGTATGAAAAATCTGCGGCACCTCAATCTATCCGATAACCGGATTGAAAAGTTCGACATTTACACCTTGACCCGGCTGCAGTCACTTGACCTATCAGGAAATGGGTTAACAACTATCACGAAGTCAACCGGAAAACTCAAACAGCTGCGTTACCTTGACCTTGCCAATAATTCCTTGACGGAAGTACCCGTATCAATTGGCAGTATGCGAAAGCTAAAAGAGCTTGATCTCTCAGGAAACAGTATTCAGACCATGCCTGATGATCTCAAAAAATTCATCAATCTGCGCACATTGAGGCTCCACGGAAATCCTATTTCTGAGGCAGAAAAAGACCGCATCAGGGCAACTTTGAAATATACACAGATCATCTTCTGAGCTCAATTGCCTATTTTTGGTAAATGCAGCCGAAAGAACTGATCGTTACCAAAGCCGGAGGAGATAGTGTCCCATTTTCCGTTGAAAAGTTGAGAACCTCCATGCGGAATGCCGGCGCTGAACCAAGCGTCATTGATCAGGTGATCGAGGTATTGAATCCGCGGCTTTATGACGGAATCTCAACCAAAAAGATCTACCGTTGGGCCTTTGAGCTACTGAAACAGCGGTCAAAGTATGTTGCGGCCAAATACCAGCTAAAAAAAGCGATCATGGAACTCGGTCCGGATGGATTTGTCTTTGAGAAATTTATCGCCCGAATATTCATGGAAAAGGGTTATTCTGTTGAAACTGGCAAGATCCTTCAGGGCCGCTGCATCACACATGAAATTGATGTGCTGGCCCGCAATACGCAAGAAGTCATTTTGGGAGAGTGTAAATACCATAGTCAGCCCGGGAAGATCAGTGATGTCAAAGTTCCTCTGTATATACGTTCGCGTTTCGTAGACCTTTCTGAGCATTGGAAAAAAGAAGATGGCAGGCAGCTCAGCTCTTGGATCATTACCAACACCCGATTTTCACCGGATGCCATGAAATATGGAAAATGCATCGGACAGCACCTACTTGGATGGGATTACCCCAAAGGTCAAGGGATCAAGGAGCTCATCGACGAGAGGAGACTTTATCCGATAACCTGTCTGACCGTTCTGACAAGAACTGAGAAAGAAGAACTGCTCAAAAAGGAAATCATTTTCTGTGAAGATCTATATAGGAATCAAGGAGTACTTGAATCACTTCGTCTGAGTATCACGCGACAAAAGAACGTAATGGATGAACTTGAAAAATTACGATCGGGCAACTGATTTAAAATCGTAAATTTGATCTTGTATGCGTTATTTCCTTCTATTTACCGTTGTTGTTTGTCTGCTTTCAGCCTGTGAGAAGGAAGTTCAGATCGATATACCCGGTTACAAGGAACAACTTGTAGTGGATGGTCGGATACAGACGGACTGCTATCCAATTGTTTTGCTTTCAGCATCAAAGAACATTTATGCCGAAACGGACCTGAGCGCTTACCTGCAATCATTCGTTTATGACGCCAGTATTGAGGTAAACAATGGCAGCATGACCGTTCCCCTTCAGCTTTTCAGCATCCAGGATCTTCCAGCGGAAAGCCAAAAATTGCTTGCTGAGATGTTATCCGTTGAGCTGAACGAGTTAATCTTTTTACCCATACAGGTATATTCTACCCTTGACCCAAGTATGAAAGGCGAAGTAGGCAAAACGTACGAACTAAAGATCGTTCACAAGGAAAGTACATACAGCGGGGAAACTACACTATACCCGACTGTGCAGCTGGATAATTTGTACTGGAAACCAGACCCTGCGAATCCTGAATATGGTTTCTGCTGGGCACGACTTTCGGATCCTTCAGCAGAATACAATGCTTACAAATGGGAGGCAAAGCGAATAAAGCAAACAAATACAGGTGAACCTTATGATATGATCTTTAGACGTAGCTCGGATCCTTATTTCGACGATGAATTCTTTAATGGTCTCACTTTCGAATTTGATACGCGCTATCCGGAGAGGGATACTACCTATCCAGAAAATTTCAGGAGACATTACAAACAGGGTGATTCGGTTGTCATCCGTTTTTCCCGTATTGACAGGGATGTATTCGAATTCTTTGATAAAAAGGATGCTCAGCTCGGTTCGGCAGGAAATCCGTTTTCTACTCCAGTTAACATTCCATCAAACATAAAAGGAGGAGCTCTGGGTATCTGGGCGGGAATTTCAACCGGCCACGATACACTCTACTGTATTGAATAACTTACAGTTTAGTCACGCGTTCAGTGCGCAGTTTTCCTGAAAAATGATCAAAAAGCTCGATCAGATAAGTCCCTTCGGGAACATTACCAAGCTCCAGTACCTGATTTTCAACTTTCATTTCACTGATACAATTTCCACACAGATCGTACACCTTCGCAACCTCATAGTTACAATCACTGCATTTTATGGTGATGGCACCGTTGGTTGGATTTGGAAAAAGAAAGGTTCCAGCAGATGACAGTATACTCATTCCTACGGTAAATTCCGGATCCTGAACGATCGTGCCGTTGTTGTTTATGATCCAGTTATTGGGATCGATTGCAACAACACCCGTTATCTCGCCCAATCCCTGCAGAAGGAATTGATCCAGGTTCGTCATAATGTCAAAACGAACAATAGTATCCGTGCCGGATGAGCGAGAGAACTGGATCTCAAGAAAATTGGTAAATGTTGGTGTGACTGAAGGAAAAGATGTCGTATGCGAGATCTCAATCAGTAAGTCGGAACCCAGATCATTCCAGCGAACAAAATACCTTGGATAACCTTCACCATATAACCACTGATCAGCAAATTCGGTAAGATTCAAACCAGTTGTATTCTCTACACTTGAAATGAAATCAGCTGAACTCGCCGTACTGTCTGAAAAGGCATTATAATAGTCGGAAAATGCCTGAAAGTAAAGAGGATCATCACTGATCATCCCCCTCAACGTATGCAGGATCGATGCTGCCTTTCGATAGGAAAGTCTGCTGTTATAGATGCGGGTCAGGTTAAGCGTATCCACATGGTAAACACTTCCCGAAACTCCGGTTTTTACATTGCTGTGCCATCCAAGTAGTATAGGCGAAGCTTCCTCAGGATATAGATTTTCCAGCATCAGGTATTCTGCATAGGTTGCAAAACCTTCACTCAGCCAAATGTCGCTGAACGATTGGAAACCAACTTTATCGCCCCACCACATATGACTGAGCTCATGGGCGGTGACTTTTTTCTCCCATGTTCCGATCGTCGGCATGGTCTGGTGTTCCATCCCACCGCCGAAAGGAGCGGCAAGAACCCCATAACGCTGATCAGCAAAAGGGTAAAGTCCAAAGAGATCCGAGAAGAGCTCCATGAAATCAGGGATCAGTTCACATTGTTCCTGCATGTTGGCAAGTGTGGTTCCCGAACCATAAAGATAATTTTGGATCGCAACAGATGAGCCACCCAACTGGGCAGGAAAAGCTTGATCCAGGTACTCCTGAAAAGGCGCTACGGCAGCAAAGATCAAGTTATAACCAATAGGATGACTGTTGAACCATTCATATCGCGTGGTTCCATTTCCAAGATCTAAGGTATTTTCGAGCACACCATTGGAAGCCGCTTTGCATCCCGATGGCACAGTAAGGTGAACTCTTGTACTATCCGCTTTATCGCGATGAATTTGCTTTACTGGAAACCATTGATGCGCATAAAAAGGTGTGGAGATCGTAAATGTAATCCTGTCGTTCATGGCACTTACGAACTCATTATACACTCCGCTCACCCCTACCGGATTCGATGAGATTGGCGGCGCGGTACCTGCGTAGGTTACGTCCAGCACAAAAACCTGGTTGCCGGAAGCGTTTAACTCAACAGCTAGAACAGTTCCATATCGTTGATATGCGGCAGGAATCCCGTTAAGCGTAAGATTACTTATTGTAAAGTTGCCATGCAGTTCAAGGATCAATGAATCCAATGCACCGATAGTTTTCCCATAGATTTTTACTGTTCCTGAAATAGCTGAAGTCTGATTCGTCATGTTCAGATCCAGAAAATAACCGGAAACATCATACAGGTTTGCTTTTTGTTCCTGCTGAACAGTGAGGAATTTCTCTGTAGGATTCACTCCTTTATGAAGGTGTTTTTCAGCACAAAAATGGTTTTCCGCCTGAGCAACAGATGTGAAAGCAAGTACAATGACCAAGAAAGTGAATACTATTTTCATTGGGTATTTTTTTAATTAACGCAATAACATTTAAGTCAAAAATTCTGTACGCTCAAGTTACAGATGATTGAACGCTAATTTCTATTTTTTTTCGAAGACTTATTCTGTTTCTATCTGAAATCGAAGCTTTTTGGTCAACACGACATTGTTTGATCTTCTACTTGTTGAATAAATTTTGAAAAGATTTAGTTTCCATGGATTAAGTTTGTGTATAAAATTGATTCAAGGCCCGAAGAGGTCTTTCAATTAATTCCTAAAAAATTCCAATAATGAACGAAATTATCTGTCCAAAATGTAAGAAAACCTTCAATATCTATGAAGCCGGGTATGCTTATATCCTTAAACAAGTGCGCGATCACCAATTCGAAGATGAGCTCGAAAAACGACTGGACCTTGCTGCCAAAGAAAAGGAAAATGCGATCAAGCTTGCCGAAGCAAATCTCAGAAACACATTGCAAGAGGAGCTTTTGAAAAAGGATCGGGAGATCATTGAGCTGAAAGCAGACAATGAGATCAAGCTGAAAGATGAGCTC
>JBKCAB010000633.1:0-1814 GCA_046307935.1 Bacteroidota bacterium
TGCTAATTGTTAGAAATTTATTCGGAGAAGATATATTTTCGTGTGGTCCACGACCGGATGAAGCTCGCCTGCTTCGTCAGCGGCTGACCGAACATGGAAGTGATACTGATAGGGTTAAGATCACGCTTCAGAAATGGTACAATGTAGATCAGGGCAGAACGCTTCAAAAAGAGCTCACCGAACGCTTACAGGAATATGTTATGAAGTGATAGCGAGGGAATTAAACCGCAAACAATCCCCCAGCGATCAGACCAACAGCACAAAAACCAAGCACCACGTACTGCAGCATGGATGGATGAAGTTCAGCCGCATCTTCAGCATCCTCCTTAGACATGGCTGTGATCAACAATTTCAAATAGTAGTACATCCCGATACCCGAATTCACAACCGCAAGGATCACCAACAACGGATACTGCTCAAAAGCTGACGCAAATACCATATACTTGCCGAAGAACCCTGCGAGCGGAGGAACCCCTGCTAGTGAAAGAAGTCCGATAATAAGCATGAAACCAAGGAATGGATTCTTTCTGCCGATACCTCTGTAATTTGCGATCTCATCTGATTCATCATTTAGGATCAATGAAATAACAATAAGTGTAATTACAGAAAATCCGTAACCGAAAATGTACATCCAAAGATTGGTGAAAGACGTAACGTCCTGTACCATGACAGTCAATAAAGCATAGCCTGCATTGGAAATACTCGAATAAGCCAAAAGTCGTTTGAATCTTGACTGACGGAGTGCAGTAAGATTACCCACAAACATCGTGAGAATGATCAATCCGAACAGTGCCCCCGACCAGAAATGATGCAATTCCCCGAAAACCAATTGAAAGATCTTCAGAAAAGCATAAAGTCCGGCAAGCTTCACTACCGCAGCCATGAACCCGGTCACGATATTCGGGCTACCACCATACACATCAGGACTCCAAAAATGAAAAGGCGCTGCACCCACCTTGAAAAGAAACGAGGCCATGATCATCAACACACCCACATACAGAAGTGGTCCCTGGGCCTCACCGGACGCCACACTATCTGCGATCACAGCAAGGTCAAAGCTACCCGTTGCACCGTAAACCCAGGCAATACCGAAAAGTAAGATTCCCGTGGCAAAGGATCCTGTGAAGAAATATTTCAATGCAGCTTCTGTTGAATCAAGGTTCTTTTTGCGGGTACCGGCCATCACGTAAATCGGAATAGAAAGGATCTCAAGTCCGATAAAAAACATGAACATGTCCGTGAAGCTGACCATGCAAAGCGCTCCACAAAGTGAAAAGGTTAACAAACCGATGTATTCCCCTGTATGCTCTTTATCTCTACTGAAATAAGCGTATCCAGCAACAACGATGAGCAGCGTGAATACAATTGCGAGAATACTGTAAAGAATAGCCTGAGGATCGAATTGCAGACCCGAATAACCTACCAACTCAAAAGGATTGTACCATTGAGCGATCATCAATCCTAGACCTGAAGAAAGTCCAACGACCGAAGTGAGGAGCACAAGAATCGGCTTCTTCGCCATCGCGATGAATAACGATAAAAGACCTGTGGCAAATATTACGATTAATGCTTCCATATTACTTTACAACTGCTTTTGAAACTTGTACTGCCTCCATCATTCTTTCGAGACTCGGGCTGAGGAAATCGATCACTGCCTGGGGATAAATTCCGATCACAAGGATCAGAACGGTGATCACAGCAAACGCCAACTTTTCATTCCATGTAAGATCCGGAAAAACTGCCCCTTCCGATGAAGCACCGAACATAGAAAGTTGATAGGCACGCAAGGTGTAAACCGCGCCAAACACAAGGGT
>JBKCAB010000634.1:0-6336 GCA_046307935.1 Bacteroidota bacterium
GTGGTTGTAATCCCCTCTTTATTCCTTTTGAACCAACTCATACCCGCTGTATTTTCAGTAAACTCTTCCATCCTATTATTTGAAAACACCGGCTTAAAGGGTGTTCACATTGTTTAGGTCCTCAAAGGCCTTTATCAGACGATCAATAAACGTGAGCTCACCCTCTCTGAGCCACTTTCTTGGATCATAATACTTTTTATTTGGCTTGTCATCTCCTTCCGGATTACCGATCTGAGTGCGCAAATAATCGATCTTATTAATCATGTAATCACGAACGCCTTCCGTAAAAGCAAACTGCAGATCTGTATCGATGTTCATTTTAACAACTCCATAGCTGATTGCCTCCCGAATCTCCTCTAGCGTTGAACCAGAACCACCGTGAAATACAAAATCAACAGGATTGGAACCAGTTCCAAATTTCTCCTGAACATATTCCTGCGAATTCTTCAGGATCTTTGGTGTCAACTTCACATTTCCCGGCTTGTAAACACCGTGTACGTTACCAAACGCTGCTGCGATCGTGAATTTATCAGAGACCTTACTCAACTCTTCGTATGCGTATGCAACCTCTGCAGGCTGCGTGTAGAGTTTCGAGCTGTCGACATCAGAATTATCGACACCATCCTCTTCTCCGCCTGTGATCCCTAGTTCGATCTCAAGTGTCATGCCCATCTTGCTCATGCGTTCAAGATAACGCTTACATATCTCCATGTTCTCTTGCAAGGGCTCTTCAGAAAGATCCAGCATGTGAGAGCTATACAATGGCTTGCCTGTTATTTTAAAATGATGCTCTGATGCAAGAAGCAATCCATCGATCCAAGGAAGGAGATTTTTCGCACAATGATCCGTATGAAGTATAACAGTTGCACCGTATAACTCTGCCAACTCGTGGATGTGTTTTGCTCCCGCAATCCCTCCTGCTATCGCAGCACGTTCGTTTGTGTTCGACAGACCTTTACCTGCGTTGTAATGTGCTCCACCATTCGAGAATTGAATGATCACCGGAGCATTCACCTTGACTGCTGCCTCCATTACTGCATTTACCGTACATGAATTGGTCACATTCACCGCCGGCAGAGCAAACCCTTTTTCCTTGGCGTATCTGAATATTTCCTGAACCTCATCTCCTGTTGCTACCCCGGCTTTTATGGAATGACTCATAGTATTGTGAATTTGAGGCAAAATTAATAAAAAGGACAAAATCTTTAGTGAAGAATAGGACATTGTATTTAATATCGGAACAGCGGTAGGTGGTGGATACTTTGTATAAAATCGCTTTACTTGAAATTGAGAACAATTGATCTGAAAAAAACGCTAACTTTGAGAGATTTCGGTCGGAATCCGAACAACACAACAAACAATTTTCTTTGATGAGTTATCTTGATGAGCTGAATCCCAGTCAGCGCGAGGCGGTAGAATGCACGGAAGGTCCCATTATGGTCATTGCCGGAGCAGGTTCGGGAAAGACACGTGTTCTGACATACAGGATTGCACACATGATCGAAATCGGTGTTGACCCTTTTAACATTCTTGCACTCACCTTCACCAACAAAGCCGCCAGAGAGATGACCGAGCGCATTGGAAGGATCGTAGGGCCTTCAGAGGCAAAGAATATCACGATGGGCACCTTCCACTCTGTATTTGCACGAATCCTTCGTTTCAACGCTGACAGGCTCGGATATCCGTCGAATTTCACCATTTATGACACTCAGGATTCGAAAAGTTTACTAAAAGATATTATCAAAGAGCTCAGTTTAGATGACAAGGTGTATAAACCCGGAATGGTCCTCGGTCGTATATCATCAGCCAAGAACAACCTTATTTCTTGGGAGGCTTACGAGCAAAATGCAGATATCATACTTGAGGACACACAATCGAGGCGACCTGAGCTTGCAACGATTTACAAAACCTATGTTCAGCGCTGTTTCAAGGCTGGAGCCATGGATTTTGACGATCTCCTGTATCAAACGAATGTTCTGTTGAGGGATTTTCCCGATGTATTGCATTATTACCAGCAAAAATTTCGCTACATATTGGTGGATGAGTACCAGGATACCAATTATGCACAATACCTGATCGTCAAAAAATTGGCCGCTGTGTTTGAAAACCTTTGTGTCGTCGGTGATGATGCACAAAGTATATACTCATTCAGAGGAGCCAATATTCAAAACATTCTCAATTTCAGGAAGGACTATCCGGACTTCAAACTATTCAAGCTTGAACAGAATTACCGCAGCACGAAAACAATTGTTGAAGCAGCCAATTCAGTCATCGCGAGGAATCAGGACCAGATCAAAAAAAATGTATGGACAGACAACACGGATGGCAATAAGATCAGAGTCATCCGAACACTAACAGACAATGAAGAAGGAAAAGTAGTTGTGAACAGGATCTTCGACCTAAAGCATTCGGAGAGTAGCAGCTACAATGATTTCGCCATACTGTACCGTACAAACAAACAGTCCAGGTCCTTCGAAGAAGCCTTACGAAAACTCAACATTCCATACAAGATTTACGGTGGGATCTCCTTCTATCAGCGTAAAGAGATCAAAGACCTGCTCGCCTACTTCAGATTAACGACTAACCACAATGATGAAGAGGCCCTGAAGCGAGTGATCAACTATCCAAAACGAGGAATTGGAAAAACTTCGATTGAGAACATCATCATTGCCGCAACCAACAATGGCGTTAGTATGTGGGACGTGATCACAAAATTTGAGCAATATCCCTGTGGCATCAATGGCTCTACCAAGACCAAGCTGTATGAGTTCACAACGATGATCAAGAGTTTTTCCGCTCAGCTTGATAAGTTGAATGCGTATGATCTCGCCCAGCACGTAGCCAAATCGTCCGGTGTACTGAAAGAGCTTTATAACGAAAAAGAAAAAGGTCCAGAAGAGGTCGAACGCTATCAGAACGTTGAAGAATTGTTGGCGGGTATCAAAGAGTTTACCATTTCTCGGGAAAATGAAAATGAAGCATCGCTCGCTGAATTCATGCTGGATGTAGCACTATTGACTGACGCCGACGAGGACAAGGGAGATGACCGTAATCACGTTACGTTAATGACGATACATTCGAGTAAAGGGCTGGAATTTCCGCATGTTTTTCTTGTCGGGCTTGAAGAGAATCTATTTCCCTCTCAAATGGCACTGCACACACGCTCCGAGCTGGAAGAAGAACGCAGGCTTTTTTATGTCGCTCTCACAAGGGCAATGCATTCCTGTACCATTTCATGGGCAGCTTCGCGCTTCAACTGGGGACAACTTGTTACCTCTGAACCAAGCAGATTTATTGATGAAATCGACAGTAGTCATTTGGAATTCGATACTCCATCACGAGGGCCAGGTCGCTCATTGACGGGAAGGACGGGAGGGTTTGAACAGCCTTTTGCCGGAGGATTGAACAAAGGTCTCGGTGCCGCATCACGTAATCTTCGGTCGATGGACCAGCTGGATCGAAGTCCAAGCAATAAAAGTGGAGGATCCGCAGATATAAAAGTTGGCTACAACGTGATGCACGATCGCTTTGGTAAAGGAAAAGTAACTAAACTTGAAGGTGATGGACCTGATAAAAAAGCGACGATCTTCTTTCCACATCATGGAGCCAAAACGGTACTTCTTCGTTTTGCCAATCTGACTGTGCTGGAAGATTGATGGAATTCCTCTTAATCAGAACGGATAACCGATACCTATGTGGAACTGTGGCATAAATGGCCGAAGCATCAAATTGTACTCTTTTATGAAGATCCAAGAGTCCTCGATATCGGGAGGCGTAATAACATTCGGATTCTTTGACATATACAAATCGATCGCCTCCTGACCGTACAAAGGTATACCCTCTTTATAATAACTTTCCCTTGACTGAAATATCCACTTCCCGCCTGAAGGCAAAGCCGGATTGGTGATGGGTAATCCAATATCCAGTCGGACGATAAAAAAATCGAGATCCAATCGAATACCTGCCCCACCGGACAGCGCGATCTGTTTGAACCAATCCGATGAGAACTGACTTCCCGGTCGATTAACATCTTCGTTAAGCGTCCAGATATTTCCTGCGTCAAAAAATAGTGCTCCTTTGATCATTTGCCCCATTGAGAATCGGTATTCAGCTGAGCCAGCGATTCTGATATCGCCGATCTGAGTTGCCGTACGGTTGGTGTCCAGGTAATACTTATACCCTCCCGGTCCAAGCTGTCGTGCCTTCCATCCTCTATTGTCATTTGCTCCACCACCAAAGAAACTATAATCGTAAGGAAGTGAGGTTACTGTATTACCATAAGGCACCCCAAAACCACCCAAGAAGCGTAGGTGAATACTCTGTTTCTTTTTGATCGGATAAGTGTAGATCACATCGTTATCCAATCTGAGGAACTGTGAATAACCAACCCCGAAGATCGCATGCTGACCATTGGTCACCGTGTCCTGGTACCTCTTGAAAAGGCTCAAGGTATTTCCAGCAGGATCAAACGTAGATGTCATGTAAAAAAGGGACTTCCCCTTCTTGTTGTCCCTGTCCTTATTGTTGTATTCAAAGGTCAATTTCCAGTCCTGCCATATAAACTGATCACTGTATGCATTTTTCAGGAAAAGATCATTAAGCAAATTCAGTCGCTCTTCAAACTCCGGTTGTTTATCAATACTCACGAACTTAATGATCGAAGCAAAAGGCAAACCTGCCTGAAAGATCTGTGTTTTACCAACATAGAAACGCCACAAATAGTTAGTCTGGAAAATATGTCGCTCGAAGTCTTCCCGGTTCTGATAATTATAGGCGAGTGACATGATCGTTCTTGGACGTTGTCTTTTTGACAACATAGTAACTTTCGTCGGAAACAGACCCGGTACATCGAGCTTCAAGCTTGGCCCGACTTCAAAAGTATTAAAGCTTCGGCCGGAGGTCTGTTGTTTTTCACCATCCAGTGTTTCCTCGAAGACCGGGGGCTGTGATTCAAATCCACCACCAATCTCAAAAGTCAGCTTTTGTCCACCGCCGAACAGGTTCTTGTGGGTGTAATTGACTGATGACTGAACCCCTAAGAATCCGTTCGAAGTCGTGAAACGCGGCTCGAAACCAAAAGTTTGTCGTTTGGCAGGGACAAGATAATAATGTGCCTCCACGTATTTAGTTCCCGGTATCTCAATGATCTCCGGTTTGATCGCTTGAAAAAGTCCTAACTGCAAAAGACGGGTATAGCTTCGTTCAAGATAGTATTCTTTGTAATAGTTCTCCTTTTCAAGATAATTCTGCAATTCGAGCAGGCCCGCATCTATTTCCATCTTCCCGTTGTAAAGGAAAGTGGCTTTACGTTTTATGTCTAATTTTCCCGTTTCCTTATCGATCACCTGATCATACAAGAGAGTGTCAAGTGTTCTGAGAAATTGGTTTTGCGTCACGGTCAATCCCATCTTTTCGACGGTATTTTTAAAATTACCTTTGAAGAATGTTGTATCGGCAATGTGGAAAAAGACATCTTTAACAAATGTCTGCCGGTGCTTAACCCGCACCATGCTATCTTTGTAGATAGATGACCTGACAAGTCTGTCCGAGAACTCAAGCCCGAGAGACAAAGTCATTCTTGTCTTGTTGGTATCTGCCACATATGTCAAATGGGAGGGACTGAAGCCATAAACTGCATTGTCGCGCATGAAACGTGCAACCTTCGAACGGTATTCATCCAAACGATCCATATCGAATACTTCACCAACCAATGGCTCCTTCTCTTGTTTGGATAAAAATTTTCGGTACTCCTGGGTCAGATAACTGTTCGAACTGATAATATATACACTGTCAATTCTATATGCGTTTCCCGTTTCCAGATTGTATTCAACGATTGCCTTTCTTCGACTGTTAAATTCAACATTTCCAGAGGCTGTTCCGTAATAATATCCTTTCTTCCTAAGGTACAACGCAAGTTGTTCAACCGTTTTTTCATAAAGTAAACTATCAAAGATCACCGGAGGTTGACCGATCTTGTATTTCAGCCATTCCCTGAAAAACATTCGTGGAGTTACCGTATCTTTTAATTGAATTATCTTTTGCGTGTACAATGACTTATTCTTCTCCCGAGCACGAAGGATCCTTCGATTGTTGATCTTATCTTCCTTTTCCGAAAGCCGCCTGTTCTTTCTTCTAAGCTGGTCATTCTTTTCCTTTCGTTTTTCAGCCACTGCCGATGAGTCCACCATATTGAAAACCATCAACTTCGCTTTGATTCCAAGTGTACTGAAATTCGGATTTTGCCTTATGATCGATGCAACTTCGTCCATATCCAACTTATCACCGGAAACCACTATTTTATTCTTCTTGAGCAAATAACGCCCTTCAGGAACATAG
>JBKCAB010000635.1:0-3339 GCA_046307935.1 Bacteroidota bacterium
GTATAGATGTTTCATTTACTGGTGTATCCAGGATCGGTGAGAAAGCGGAACTCACCTTTATGACAGGTTACAACTACATCGTTCCAAAAACCCTTACACCTGATTTTGTTTATGCATCCGATTCGGTATACTCGGGGCCGAACGGTACACCGAGAGAATTTAGCTACACTTCAACATCACTTGATCCATCCAACAATATCTTAAAATACCGTTTTCTGCACAACGTGAAATCGGACTTCGAATTGGTGATCCGCAAAAAGATTGGGTTGGGATTGAGTGCAAAATATTTCAGTAAGATCGTGAACATGGATGCGATCATTAAAGATTTCGAGCAAACTACTGCAGATATTCCTGTTCTTCAGGATCTGCGATATATGGATTATTTTGAGGCACATCGCTTCGGTAATTGGATATTTGACGTACGTTTCTCTTATCAACTCAATTCAAATCACAAGATCGCGCTCATTGGAAATAACATTCTCAACCGCAGCTACTCACTAAGGCCGCTAAAGATCGAGCCGCCAAGAACGCTGATGGTTCAATACACCTGGAAATTGGATCATAATGAAGCTCAACCCAGGAAAATCATTCCACTGACCGGTAGTTTATAGGAAATCCTTACATTTGCACCGTTCGCAGGTGCCACTTTTGTGGATTAAAAAGGAATCCGGTGTGAGTCCGGAACTGTATCTGCAGCTGTAACTGTCGGAATATCCCTCTGTTACGCCACTGTCCAAGCGCTTGGATGGGAAGGTTGAGGAGAGTTGACAGGAGTCAGAATACTTGCCCCGAACAAAAGAGAAGACTTCAGATTAAAGTCGGACTCGTCAGTGCAGCAATTAAATGCATTGCATCCTTCTTTTTTCATTCTTCTTGTTTTTAGTTTATTGTTTAACTTTTTAAAAACAGAAAAATGAAAAGTGTTTTACTATCCGTTTTTACGGTAATTGGCGCCTTTGTAAATGCGCAAAACTATGTACATCAGGTGATCGTTCTGAACGAAGGGTATTACGATTATTCTTCAGCACAAATACTTGAGCCCGTAACCATTGGTTCTTACAATCCTACTACGCAGTCGTACACGCAAGTCAATACGCTTGCAGATATGCGCTTTGCTTCCGACGCCATTATCGTAGGCGACGTTTATTTTGTTGCCGCAGACACAAAGATCTTCAAGTTCGACTTGAATACCCATCAGTTATTGGCCACTGTAGATTGTCCGGGAGTGCGCAATCTTGCCTATGCTGACGGAAAGATCATCGCTACTCGTGGCGAATACCTCGTCACTTTTGATTCCTATCTGCATGTGTACAACGCCAGCGACCTTACACTGATCAATGCATTCACAACGGCGAATGGTCCGCAATGGGCAACACAAAATCTCGTTGTTGACGGGAATACGGTTTATGTGGCTGTGAATAATGCGTATGAATGGGGCAATGAAAAGGGGATAATCGGTAAACTTGATCTTTCCAATATGACCTATGGTAATGAGATCGATCTCGGTGCTGACGGAAAGAATCCAGACAATATGGTGATCAGTGAGGGGTATATTTACACGGTGAACAACAAGGATTGGTCGGGATCCTCTGTTTCGAAAGTTGCTTTGGACGGATCCTTGAACTCTACAGTGAATATAGCTGCAGCCAGCACCGGATGTGGCACTTCAGCCCTGAGGGACGGAAAGATAGTGTACCAGTTGTCTTTGGCTACTACACTCAATGAATTCGATGTTGTTGCTATGAATAATGTTGGTCCTTTAGCAGGATTCGACCTGAATTACTACGAGCTCGCGCAGGATCCTGTGAACGGGTATCTCTACACATCTGAAACGGACTATTTTTCATATGGTAACGTGTATATCTATGACAACAGCAATGGGCTTCTTCATGATTTTGCTGTCGGTGTTTCACCGGGAACAATTGTTTTTGATGTGAGATCAATGGCGGGTATAGATGAAATGGCCGAAGAAGCGGTGATCTATCCGAATCCGGCGGTTTCACAAATTAATGTTGTTACAAAAGAAGGAGCGCGGCTTATTGTTTCTGACCTTTCGGGAAAGGATGTTCATTCTGTAGCACTTGCGGAAGGGCAAAACACGGTATCTATCGATCAGTTGAATGCAGGAACCTATTTCTTCAAGGTACTTTATCCTGACGGAAAGGTAAGTACCAAAAAGATCAACAAGATCTAATTATTTCAGCCCTGGAAGTTACCGGGGCTTTTGCTATGAGCGAATTTTTATCCTCAGGTTACTGGAACGATCGTTACCTGAATGGTAATACAGGATGGGACCTTGGTACCGTTTCTCCTCCTATAGAGGCGTACTGTGATCAGCTAACGAATAAAGAGTATCGCATACTGATTCCTGGTTGTGGTAGCGGATATGAAGGGGAGTACTTCTTTGCTAAGGGGTTCAGAAACGTTCACCTTTTAGACTTTTCACCTGAAATAATTGAGCGTTTTAAAAAACACAATCCACTTTTTCCGGATGATCAGCTTTTCGTAAGAGACTTTTTTAAACATGAAGGAATTTACGATCTGATCATCGAACAAACTTTATTTTGCGCGCTCGATCCTTCGTTACGAAATGATTACGCAGAGAAAGCAGCGGAGCTGCTCGCGGAAGGAGGAAAGCTAGTGGGACTGCTATTTAACCGAGAATTTGAAGGAGGTCCACCATTCGGAGGAAATGCAGAGGAATACAGACAAACGTTTGAACCCTTTTTTAGGGAGATCAGCATGCATCCGTGTTACAATTCTGTACCCCCGAGACAAGGTACAGAGCTCTTCATTCAGCTTATCAAATGATCATTTGTTGAGATCGCGGTATTTTTCGATCGGAATCTCCACTTCGATCTCATAATCTTTGTAATGATCGTGCAGAAATGCGATCAGATTAACCACTTTATCATTATTGTCGCCATCCACCAATTCGAAAGTCATTTCTTTTACAAGCTTTCTGTCATCCCATGCAAATTCGACACCTTTCAGAATGGCCATTGGTTTATTGTTCAGATAAACCGTGAATTCATCGGTGGTAAAACCGGAGGTATCGAAATTCCTGAGCGTAGAACAAGCGAACAACATTGCACAAGCTGTAAAAAGAAGAATTTTCTTCATGGCATCTTTTTTTGGTCAAATGTAGATTCCTAAGCACAAACCAATGTTACCCCTGTATTAAATGTCAATTTGCAGAAGAATACTATTTAACAAGTTGATGTTCGCAAATGGTTTCAAATCTTAAGTCGTCATCTTTTATTTTTGTGGAATGCCATTAATTGACACGTTTAAACACCAGGGAATGCGCAGGATTCTGATCGATAATCTCCGACAAGA
>JBKCAB010000636.1:0-306 GCA_046307935.1 Bacteroidota bacterium
ACAAACCGCTTTTGAAGTAGCAGGTCGCACCTGTGTACATGAGGTTGGGCATTATTTGGGGTTGCGGCATATCTGGGGTGATGGCGACTGCTCGCAAGAGGACGGTATCGATGACACACCAAACGCAGATTCGCAGTCGAACCAGGACTGTGATGTTACCCGAAACACTTGTACAGATAACATCGCCGGAACTGATCTTCCTGATATGGTTGAGAATTATATGGACTAGTCAGCCGAGACTTGCCAAAACTCATGGACAAACGGACAGGTTCAGCTCATGCATGGAGTCCTCGAGGATGACCGATA
>JBKCAB010000637.1:0-633 GCA_046307935.1 Bacteroidota bacterium
ACTCGATGATACTGCGATCGTTTCTTTCGTTACGGATATCGAAGCAAATGATCTCGAGCTAAGTCACAAATGGTATTCGAAATACGGCATTTCAACCAATTCTGAAGCAGACGATCTCGAGAATACTGTTCTTCAGGCACTTTATAATTTTAAATTTGCTAAGATCGAGGAGCGCATTGAAAACATCAGAAAGCAGGTAACGGAACATGATCTCAGCGAAGAACAGCTGACCGATCTGCTGGTTGAACAGATCAGACTGGACAAGGTGAAATTAATGATCTCTGAAAAGCTCGGGCGGATAATTTTGAAATGAGTATGTTGAGTGAAACTATCTTCAAACTTGGACCTTATAATGTATGCCTCTGGAATTTGATCTTCCTCGGGATCATCGTGTTCGTTGCTATGATCCTTAGACGAATCATCCATCGCTCACTCAAACGCTATCTTAAAAATGCGAATATTCGCGTCGAAGGTCGTCGGATCACTTGGCTGAAACTGATGAGCCAAAGCATCTACCTCCTTGCAGGCTATATTTTCATCCTCACGTTCAACATCAACAATGATTCCGTTACCTTCGGAGACTTCCTGAATTTCAACCTGATAGAATCTAAAAAGTTCACACTTAGCTTCTAT
>JBKCAB010000638.1:0-3557 GCA_046307935.1 Bacteroidota bacterium
TCTAAAGAAGGTCTTCTCGAAATATGGTCCACAAGCAGCCGGATGAAATTGTATGAGATCAAACTTGGTTCCGGGGCGAGATTCTTTCCGAACGACAATGACAGTAGCGTACTGATCCTCGAGGAATATTCTTTGGGCATGGGATACAATGATTTTAGACTGAGCTCGCTCGATCTGAACACTGGTCTTTACCGTTCCCGGATCGTGAGAAAGGATATCGATAAGATTGAATTCACTGTAAACAATGCCTGTCGCTGTCTGCCGATCAAATCCCGACCTGGTGAGTGGCTGTGCAATGACAATTCAGCCTCCCTCTGGCGGATTAAAGAAGCTGAATTATCGGTACAATCGGTCAAGGATTTCGACCCTGGAAATTGGGGATATCTCCCCGACGGATTATCGATGCTTGACGTTCCGGGAAGTGATCGGATCCTCCTTCAAATGGGACATAGTGAAATCAAGGACAAGATATCCGGTGAAAGCAGATTCATTTTGGATAGCTTGATCTTAATGAACAGATCGACTTTGGATCTTGAACGCGTCACCGTTTCCAAAGGACGTATCGTACCTGTTTCAAAGGATATTCATGCTGAACTCGGGGAGACACGTATCACTTTCAATTCCTGGGTCGGGGAGAACAAGTTTAAAGAGGTTTCACTCGGTGAGTGGCGAATCGATCGGTCAGAAGTCAATGAGGAGAAGCTGGTTTTATTCTGTACGGACGAAAAAACAGGAGGTAGAAGGGTTTATCGTTTTGATAGAACCCCACCGTTCTTATGTGATACGATCGAAGTATCATCCATCAATGGATACCTTACTTGCTTTGGAACCCAACTTTTGAGTGTGTATGATGGTCAGATCTCGAGCCTTGCGAAGGAGTTGGGATATTGGGCGACATGGAACACAAAAAATAAATTTATCGGGAGCGATGATCTTTTTCAACCGGGAAATTGCGGCGAGATCCTGATCGGACAAAATAAACTGATCGATCTTGGCACTTTGAATGAGGTTGTTTCGGATGGAGAATTTGAGCCGGACGCTAAAAAAATCCCACTTCCCACTTCCCTTCAGGCGGCATTGTTGAAGGGTAACTTTGAAGGAAAGATCCTATACGTAGAGATCAATCGATACGTTGGATCCGGAAAGAAGCCTTACGCCCGTTTTGTAATGGCTGAACGTTTTAACTATCAGAAGATCATCTGGGCCTCGGAACCGTTCATTCTCGGTAAAGATGAGTTCTTTTTTCCATCTAAGGTAATGGTTTCCAATAGCGGAAGGTACGTATCTATATGCTCGGATCTGCAAAGTACTGAGGTGCGCGGTATCTTCATCATTGATCTGGAAAGTAAGGGGATCCGCGAGTTCCCGATGAAAACATACGGAAATGTCGTCTTTGGATGGGATGACCGATATGCTATGGTCAGTGGATCACAAGGAAATACCTCAGACAAATGGGTTGACTGGATGATAGCGCTTCCGTCATTTGAGCGAACACCAGAGTCGAAGCTCAATAGATCAGTTCTCCTCGATACCGCTGCTTTGAAGGTGGAGTTTAGCTCTCAGTTTGTGTTGGTAAGTAAATATGTGCAAGGTAATTTTATAAAGCAAAAGGAGCTTTACGCGAGAGAATACCTCAATTGCGTCCTGTATAGCAAGAGCGACAATAAGGTTTATGCCGGGAGTAAATCCGGTACACTTTTCTGTTGGGATCCTGCTATATCAACACCACAAAAAAAGATAAATGTCGGTTCAGCCGGTCTGATCTCCCTTATTGAAAAAGAGGACCATCTGTATGCGTTACTGGAAAGCGGTGTTCTTGTGATCTACGATAGGACCGAGTTAAAAGAACAGGTGAGAATCGCAGCGATCAAAAAGGACGATCTGGATTTTGAGTTGGCCTGGTTTACCCCGGAAGGATATTACAAAGCCGGTAAGGCAGAGCTTTCTAACTACCATTTCGTGCGCCAAGGCAAGGCATTCCCGTTGCTTAGCTACGATGTTTTTTTGAACCGACCGGAAAAGATTCTGGAAAAATTAGGATATGCTGATTTTGATCTCATTGAAGCCTATTCCAAAGTGTACGCAAAGCGACTCCAGCGTTACGGTTTGAAAGATAACGATCAATTCTTGTTGGATGAACTGCCTGTTGTGTCTATCCTGAACAAGGCATCGTTGGTCAGCGATGTTCCAGACGCGAATGTAAAACTGAATATTGAATTTCGATCCGCTCATAAATTGAGTGCACTACTCGTGAAAGTGAATGGTGTTCCGCTCGGTGATATTAATGGGATTCCGCTGCACAACAAGACTTCGGGTGCGTTGAGCGTTGAGGTACCTTTGGGATCCGGAAAGAACATGATCACGGTAAGTGCCAAAGGAATGAATGGTGTAGAGGGAATGCCGGATCAGCTCACGGTTTTTGGTCGGAAAACGAATACCGCACGAGTTGTTTATGCGGGAATCGGTGTTTCTCAATATGTGGATTCTTCAATGAATCTGAGATTTGCTGATGACGACGTCCAGCGCATGGCAGCCTACTTAAAGTCGACCTTTCGGGACAGATCCGATACGCTGCTTTTGGTAAATGAGCAGGTCACCAAAAAGAATATCCTTGCCATGAGAGACCGGTTGATGAAAACTTCGATCGATGATATTGTGATCCTATCGTTTTCAGGACACGGGTTACTCGATAGTCTGGGAAATTTTTATTTTGCCAACCACGAAATCGATTTTAATGATCCTAAAAACACCGGTATTTCTTTTGATGAGATCCAGTTATTATTGACGGGAATTCCAGCTCGAAGAAAATTATTGTTGCTTGATGCCTGTCATAGTGGAGAGGTGGATAAGTCCCAACTTATGGTTTCGACCGGAGCATCTGAAGTACCACTTGGAGGCAAAGGAGCAAGCGCGGAAGCGATCACATCCGGTTTCTTCGCTGACAATAGTTTTGAACTTATGCTGAATAATTTCGGAGATTTCAGTAACAACAACGGAGCTTTTGTTATTTCGGCGGCCGGCGGCGAAGAAGTGGCGTATGAAACGGAACAAGTTGGAGGTGTCTTTACACATGCGGTTCTCAGATCCATTGCAGATCTCAGCGGTAACGAAAGATTTACGGTTAACGCGCTGCAAAAACTGGTCAATCGCTATGTTGAAGAATTCAGCGAAGGCAGGCAAAAACCAACCACACGGAATCAGAACGTGAGTTGGGACTGGGATTTTGAACTGTGAGTTGAGGAACGTGTAGGATCAGTTTGGCTGGATCGAGGCAATCACCCATGCTTTGGACTTGATCGTATTTCCCTCAAGATCAGAATCAAGAACCGACTTTTTCACGATCTCCACAAGGAAAGTTTTGTTCAGGTATTTCGGATTTGCCCTATAGCCGAATGCCGCATTTTCGTCATCGAGTAAAATGGGAACACCGCTGAGATCGTTCTCGTTCAAGAACCTGAAATCGTAACCTTCACCAGTCTTGACATCAGTGAACAAGAAATGTGGATAGTCGCCTTCTTCATATCCATCGAAAACCATGGTCAACTGCCTTGAATCTT
>JBKCAB010000639.1:0-4189 GCA_046307935.1 Bacteroidota bacterium
GTAAAGGTAAATTCAAGGCGGCTTTTATACTTTATCCAGCAACAATGGACCAAGTTAAACGTGTTGCCGACAACAAAATGATCATGCCTCCAAAATCAACTTGGGTTGAACCCAAGCTCAGAAGCGGACTAACCATCTATCCGATCAACGAATGAGTATCGCCCACAATTTAGACCTCATTCGAAAAAGTATTCCGGAGGGGGTGACACTTATAGCGGTCAGTAAAACGAAACCCGCTAGCCTCATTCATGAGGCTTATGATGCCGGGCAGCGTCACTTTGGTGAGAACAGGGTTCAGGAACTCTTGGAAAAAGCGACTCTACTTCCAAAAGACATTAACTGGCATCTGATCGGGCATTTGCAAACCAACAAGGTACGCTATATCGCACCTTTCATCCACCTCATTCATTCTGTTGACAGTATTCGATTGCTTGAAGAGGTCAATAAACAAGGGAAGAAGTTTGAAAGAACGATCGATTGCCTGCTGCAGTTTCATATTGCCAAAGAGGAAACCAAATTCGGCCTGTCCGAAGAGGAAGGGCTTTCTATTTTAAACTCCACGCTTTTTCATGAAATGACACACGTCAGGGTGCGGGGAGTCATGGGGATGTCCACTTTAACCGATGATAGTGAAATGATCCATTCAGAGTTTCGAACCCTTAGAAAGATTTTCGACCGTATCAAAGCAGAACCATTCAAGGAGCATGACGAATTCAATATCCTATCCATGGGCATGAGTGGTGACTTCCGAATAGCAATTATGGAGGGAAGTACAATGGTGCGTGTCGGTAGTGCTATATTCGGGGATCGATGAGAACTGCATTCACCTTTATTATTCTGTGGATGGCGTTATTGTGCCACAGCCAATCCTACCAAGACTCTGTTCGCGAGCTCAGAGTGAAACATCTCGCGGAATTGACAGATCCCGAAAACGGTGTACTAACTCAGGAAGAACTCAAGCATTTTAAAGGTCTTGATTATTTCATGATCGATACCAACTACATCGTGCAGGCAACTTTCGTTCGGAAGATTGGCCCTCGTTTCAAAATGCCGACATCAACATCTCGAACACCTGTTTACCGCAGGTATGGCTTTATTCTTTTTACATTGGACGGGAAAGAACATAAACTCACCCTTTACCAGAATATCAAACTGAAAAGAAAGAGGGAATTCCGTGATTATTTATTCCTGCCGTTCAAGGATAAAACATCGGGACAGGAGTCTTACGGTGGCGGGCGTTACCTGGATTTACTGAAACCGAAAGCAAAGGAGATCCGGATCGACTTCAACCTCTGCTACAATCCATATTGTGCCTATTCAGTCCGATACAGCTGTCCGATCCCCCCTCCTGAGAATACCCTTTCCACACCTATACTCGCAGGTGAAAAATCCACGAATGATCATTAGTGAATAGTGAGGCGCCCTTGCCTATTCAGAAACCGAAAAGTATAACCACTTAAGTTACTGACGAAATACTTGTTTTTAAATGATTAATGTCATGTTTTTGGACTGAGTATCGGAAGATCTTTGTACGGTAATCAATTCTGAAAACCGTCATGAAGAATTCAAAGATCAAATGGCTTATAAGCGGAGGGATCGTTGCAGTGACCATACTGTCAATTTCAGTCTATTCATGTGAAAAACAGGAATCTCTTCAGGATACCACCGTGGAAATTTCAGAGGATCCATTGAAGTTCATTACAGAGCCGGGGGCCATCTGTAGCGCGATCACAAAGAAAACAGTACTCAATGCACAGGGAAGGCAGGTAGCAGATGCCTACCTCTACAACGACGCGAAGAACTTTTACTTGATCTTCGCCGCATTAAAAGGGCATTACCTGGGAAATGCTTATTTACATATATCGGAAAAGTCAACCGATTTCCCGTTGGATGATCAACAGAATGTCGATCTTGAAAAGTATGAATATGTGATTATGCCCGGTAAGATGGCACCATTGCGCAAGTTTCGGATCCCCATCGATGAGATCAGTGGCTATAATTACATGTCCGCCGCTGTCGTGGTGTGTACCGAACAAAACAGACCAACAGGTGAAAATGTATCATGGGTCGATGGGAAATACCTCGGTGGTGAATACCCTGCGAAAGTATTTCAATACACTAAAGGTATATGCATGACAGACGCTGCGGAATCCGATGCTGCTGTCGAATAAACGAATGACCTAAATCTCAATCTGATAACACATTACGTCTTTCAGTTCAATATAATCCACAAGCATAATTAGTTTCTCATCTTAAAACCAACGTCATGAAACCATCAAATTTAAAGTACTTGTTCATTGCTGCCGGAGTTGCTTTGGGTGTAACCGCCATCTCTGTTTATTCATGCGAAAAACAACAGTTCACGCCAAACACCGCGGAAGCCGTGGCCGATGATCCTACGAAATTCATCACAGAACCTGGAGCGATCTGCGGTGAAATGATTGAAAAGAGTCTCGTTGACCAGCGCGGCAAAGCAATTGGACAGGCTATCGTTTACAACGATACCAAATTTTTCTATGTGATTGCCACTCCATTGAAAGGATTCCTTTTTGACAAAGCCTACATGCACATTACGGATCTTGTTGATGAAATGCCTGTTTCAACGAGCGGTGATATCGAACTCGAAAAATATGAATATCACATCCTCAACCGTCCAACATCAACACTTCGGAAATTCAGGATTCCATTAGGTGAAATAGGCGCCCATTCGATTGTTTCAGTGGCTATCGATGTCGTTTCGTCGAAGATAGAAGCTCGTCCCAATCGCCTTTTCACCGCATACGTCGACGGAAGATTACTCGGAAACAATGGAAGAATGTTTGCGTACGAACGTCAGAACTGTCTTACAGATGATGCTATTTCTGATGACCCGACAAAATCTTCTTCAATGCCCGCTGAATTTTGCGGTGAAAAAATCGCGAAAGTGATCCTAAAACAAGATGATACGGAAATAGGAAAAGCTTTTGTGTTCAACGATAAGAACTATTTTTACGTTGCCCTTTTCCCCTACAAGAACTACCTCCTTGGCAATGCGTACATGGAGGTCTGTGATAACATGTCAGACATTCCTGTTGACCGGGGTGGCAATCCACAAACAAGTAAATTCGAACACAACATCACGAGCCGACCATTCAGTGCAGAAAGGATATTCCGAATTCCTATCGCTGACATTGAAACAAAGTCCTATGTGGCTGTCGCAGTCAACGTCATCAATACATCAACCAATCAAACCAAGGAATTCACTGCCTGGATTCAGGGCCGATTCATTGGAAACAGTAAAAACGGCAGGATATTCAGCTACACCAGACAAAACTGTTTGATTGAAGATGCCGAGGTAGATGTACCCGCTAAGTGATCCGATCCTTCGTAAAAACAAAGGTTGCCTTCTTGGCAACCTTTGTTTTTACCTACAAATCTGTAATTTCGGAAAATGAGCAAAAAGCTGATCCTTGGACTTGCCCTAGTTACCTTAATTGTATTTCCGATCCCCGCATTTATCGCGCGCTATTTCATTGACGGCATTCAACCAATACAATTGATTGAACCGGCCAATTTCAATTGGCAGATGATACTACTTGGTATTGAGTTCGGAATCTGTTATGCGTTGATTTCGTTGCTTCTGATCCGACTCCCCATTTTTAGAAAGTTGCCCATGCAAGTAGAGAAAATGGTGAAAAACATGAAACTATCGGTACCGGAGGGAATATTCATCTCATTCTGCGCAGGATTTGGTGAAGAGATTTTGTTCAGAGCAGGAATACAGGCATATTTAGGCGTACCCCTTACCTCCATAATTTTCATCGGAATACATGGTTATTTCAGTATTAGAAAACCGAAGAATTCACTTTACGGAATTGTACTCCTTCCATTTATACTATGTCTTTCCTACGGTTTTGAAGAATGGGGATTATGGTTTGCCATCGCTGCTCACTTTGCCTACGACGCAGTTCTATTCACTGCGATCATCCGGGATCAACAGATCAGCGCTGAATGATCTTCAGTCGAGTTGTCTGTATCACGAACAGACAGGCTGGAACGATTGCATTCACATCGATCTCAAGCACCTCAAGATTCCTGAGCTTACAGAGTTCCTGAGGCAGCTCCAATACCTGACCTGCACCGGATAAGTATAGTTCCCGCAGATTGCGCACATTGGCGATTGATGAAGGCAAGTAGGCCAGATTATTCC
>JBKCAB010000640.1:0-5765 GCA_046307935.1 Bacteroidota bacterium
AGACGAATAATACGTAATTTTACAAAGCTTAAATCGAATTGTGATGAGGATTGGAATTGTGTTGTATCCGACATTTGGAGGTAGTGGTGTTGTCGGGACAGAGCTGGGTAAGGCGCTCGCGGCAAAAGGGCATCATGTACATTTTATTACCTATTCACAACCGGTTCGCTTGGGCAGCTTCAGGGAAAACATCTTCTACCATGAAGTAGCCGTGAGTGATTATCCCTTGTTCGAGTACCAGCCTTATGAAACAGAGTTGACCAGCAAGATGGTAGATGTCGTAAAGTACGAGAAACTGGATCTGTTACACGTACATTATGCAATACCTCATGCCTCGGCGGCTTTTATGACCAAACAGATCTTGCGCGCCCAAGGTATCAATATTCCTTTCATCACGACGCTTCATGGAACAGATATTACACTTGTTGGAAAGGATCCTTCATTTGAACCTGTCATTACTTTCTGCATCAATGAGTCCGATGCGGTGACGGCTGTGTCCGAGAGCTTGAGAGAAAGCACGTATGCGCATTTCGACACGAAAAGGCACATCCATGTGATACCTAACTTCGTGGTGCCTGCTGATCCTGATTCAGGTATTTACAAGCAACTTCGCTGTAAATATGCCGGATCGGATGAACGTATCCTTTGTCACGTGTCCAACTTCCGAAAGGTCAAAAGGGTAGAGGATGTCATTCGTGTTTTTCAAATGGTCAACAAGCAAGTGAAGTCACGCTTGATCCTTGTTGGTGATGGACCGGAAAGGCACAGCGCAGAAAAGTTGATCCGGGAATTTGATCTGGGAGAGAGGGTGGTCTTTCTGGGTAAGATCAGGGATACTTCTCATGTGATGGAGATTGCCGACCTTTTCTTATTGCCCTCAGAAACCGAAAGTTTTGGTCTTGCTGCACTGGAAGCTATGGCTGTAGGTGTTCCGGTTATCTCTTCGAACGCCGGCGGTATTCCGGAAGTGAATATTCAGGGGGAAACCGGTTTTCTTTCGGATGTCGGTAACGTAGAAGACATGGCAAGAAATGCGGTCTATATTCTCTCTTCGGACCAGATCCTTGAAAAGTTTAAGAAAAATGCGCGTCGTCGTGCAAACGATTTCGACCTAGAGAAGATCTTACCCATGTATGAGAAACTGTACGAAGAGGTCCTAATAAAACCGATCATACGATAATCAAAACAAAAACTGCCACCACTGTTTCTCAATATGGATACGCGGGCTTTTTTTGAGTTTAGTTCTTCAGTTCGTAAATTTTAGTTGATGTTAGTGGCCTTCTCAATTCCATAATATGCACCCAATAACAAAGTAGAATTTTGAACATATTTTTTGTCCGTTTAATTCTCCCGATTTCCAACCATTCTCGTTCTTGAGCCTTTCTAAAATTTTATTTTTTGTTTCCTCTGAATGATCACCTCGAATCTCTGCGATTGACTCAACTTCATCATGGTCATTTATAATTAATACCATTTGGAATGATGTGGGAGGAAAATCATGAGCATTTGGATTATAAATTAATTCAAGTAGATTGTCATTAAAAAATTGAAGTACATCTGTCCCACCATCTTTGAATGTTGCTTCCTTTTCGGGGAAATCATGCAGAGTATCACACGGTTCTGTTTGCCCATAATATCCAATCGAAATAAGGATAAACGCAGCAGTTAATACTATGGATACCCTATCCTTCATTGTTACTAATTCCGCGATAGCCGCTTATTTCGGATCAGCTATGCTCAGAGGCTTTCGATGATCATGGCCGATGCACCTCCACCACCGTTGCAGATACCCGCACCACCAAATCGTGCCTTGTTTTGTTTCAGGACGTGGATGAGGGTCACGATGATCCTGGACCCTGAGTTACCCAGTGGGTGACCAAGCGCAACTGCGCCGCCGTTCACATCGACTTTTTCAGGAGCTAGTCCAAGTAATTTCATGTTCGCCAGTCCAACTACGGAGAATGCCTGATTCAATTCCCAGAAATCAATGTCTCCGGTTGACATCCCTGCTTTGTCCAGCGCCTTATTCACAGCCTTTGCTGGGGCAGTGGTGAACCATTCAGGTTCGTGAGCGGCATCTGCATAGCTTACGATCTTTGCAATTGGTTTAAGGCCGTATTTTTTAACTGCTTCCGCTGAGGCCAAAATTACTGCGGATGCCCCGTCGTTGATGGTTGATGCGTTCGCTGCAGTGATGGTTCCGTCCTTGTCAAAAGCCGGACGAAGGGAAGGGATCTTATCCAGAAATACATTTTTGTACTCCTCGTCTTCTGTAAAAAGGATCGGATCTCCTTTTCGCTGAGGGACAGACACGGGAACAACTTCCTCGTCGAAACGTCCGCTTTTCCATGCTTCTGCAGCACGTGTGTAGGACGTGATGGCAAAATTATCCTGGTCTTCCCGAGAGAAGTTATGTTCCTTGGCGCACAGCTCGGCACAGTTTCCCATGGGGACTTTACTGTACACATCGAGTAAGCCGTCCTTCGTGATGCCATCAAGCAGCGCAATATTGCCAAATTTGGTACCATTCCTGCCATCCATGTAGTGCGGCGTCAGCGACATGCTTTCCATACCTCCCGCTACCACCACGTGATTATCACCTGCAATGATCGTTTGAGCACCTAGCATAATGGCCTTCATTCCCGATGCACATACTTTATTGACAGTGGTACATGGAACATTCTTGCCAAGTCCGGCACCCAGTGCGGCCTGTCGGGCAGGTGCCTGACCAACTCCGGCTTGTAGCACGTTGCCCATGAAAACTTCATCCACAATGACTGGATCTATATTGCCCTTGTCGAGTGCTCCTTTGATCGCCGTCGATCCGAGTTGTGTGGCCGGAATTGAGGAAAGTGTGCCCATGAATGATCCCATTGCAGTTCTTGCGGCAGCCACGATGAATACTTCTTTTGCCATGTAGTAAATCTTTGTTTTGAATTCGCGCGAATTTAGCAATAACAAGATTAATGAAGGTGAAGTGTCGTGTACTAATTTTAGAATTTCCTCAATTATTGAATTTTTCTCACAAAACAACTGTTGCTGAATAAAAACCAACACGAATTGAATTAGCATCCTTTCCATTAGAGGTCTTTTTGAATGCATTAGGTCAGATCGAAAAGCGATAAATTGACGAGATTTTTAAAAGTTGATCCAGCATTATCATTAGTTTTACGTTTGACTTTTATGCGATTCGTTTCTGACATATCCCTTTGGTGGTTTCTCCCCATGCTCGCTGTTTCAGTCATAGCTGCGATCTGGTATTATCGCAATGTCAATTGGTTGAATGATCAATCGGTATGGTTGCGTAGGCTTATGGTCGGACTTCGCACTTTAGTCCTGTTTTTCGTCTTAGTTCTGCTTCTTGGATTGGTGCTTGAACATTCCAGTTATCGGGAAGAAAAGCCGGTGGTGATTACGTTGGTGGACAATTCTGGTTCTATGCTGAATTACAAGGATTCAGCCAAAGTGCTGCAGCGTGTCAAAGCATACAAAACGCAGTTGAAGGAACGCTACGGTGACCGTTTTGAGTTGCTGGATATGATAACCGGATTTAATGCGAAATATGGATCTGACCTCGATTTCAAGGACGCCCGAACGGATCTTTCTGCCGGATTTGAGAAGATCAGGGAAGATTTTTATAACCGCAATATCGGGGGAATCGTACTGATCTCCGACGGGAATTTCAACAACGGGCCAAATCCGCTCTATGCAGCAGAAAGGATCGGACTTACTCCCGTTTTCTCCTTGCTTACAGGTGATACAGTTCGAAAAAAAGACCAGTACATCAAGAACATTTCTGTAAATGATGTTGCTTTTCTCAAAAATGAATTTCCTGTCGAAGTTGACCTTGAAGCGATCAAGTTGGGGAAACGATCAGTGAATGTATCCATCTACCGCGATGGGAAGAAGTTAGCGGAACAAAAGGTCAATTATTCTGGGAATTCCGTTGATTTTCAGCATGCGAGTTTTCAGTTAACCGCCGATAAGATCGGTTTCAATGCCTACACGGTTGTGGTTTCCGATGTGGAGAATGAGATCAGCTATGCCAACAATAAGCGGACATTTTACCTAGAGGTCATAGACTCCCGTAGCCGGGTACTTTTGCTCGCTGGGGCACCACATCCCGATATTGCGGCTATTCGTCAGGTGCTAGAAACCGACGAGAATTTGCAGGTAGAGGCGTATTCCATGCGCGATTGGGACGGAGAGCTGAAAAATGTGGATCTCGTTGTGGTGCATGAACCGGGATCAGCCGAACCGCTGGAAAAGTTGATGAAGCAGCGAATACCTGTTCTTTTTGTTTTGGGTCCCAACGCTGTTGCTTCAGCGGTCAAGGATCTGTCGATCGGACTCAACCTTCCTGCCAACAGGCAGACCGATGAAAACCAGGTCTATCTGAACAAAGGCTTTGCCCAGTTCGAATTGTCTGATGAGTTGAGAAGATCAATGGAATTTTATCCGCCGTTGAAGTCGCGCTTTGGTGATTTGAACGTCAGTGGCGCAGAGGTACTGGCCTACCAGCGTGTGGGCAATGTGCAGAAGAAGGATCCGGCTATTTTCTTTCTCAAAAGTGGTGGTGTAAGGTATGGCGTGATCTATGGCGAAGGCGTCTGGAAGTGGAAGATGAACGATTTTGAACGTACGGGAACATTCAGTGCCTTCGAGGACCTTGTTTCAAAAATGGCGCAATACCTGCTGGTCAAACAGAACAATGCGCAATTGCGCATCGATGTGCCGAAGCGCATGGTGAAGAACGAAGAGGTGATCATCAACGCCTCTTTTTACAACGCCTCCATGGAACCCGTTTCGGACGCCACGATCGATCTGGAACTTTTGAACGAAAAAGGCAAGAAGTCACGGTTCAGGTTGGGTGCTTCAGGGAATACCTACCGCACCAGTTTGGGTCGTCTGGAGCCCGGAAAATACGAGTGGAAATGTGTTGCGACCCATGACGGCAAGAAACACGTGCGGTCCGGTGTTTTCATCGTGGAAGACATCGACCCGGAATCACTGGCCAATCATGCGGATATTTCCGTGCTGAATCAGTTGGCTTCGGCCACCGGAGGTAAAGTTTTTCCGTTGCAGGAGTATGAGCGACTGCTCGATGAGCTCAGTGCACGGGGTGATATTACAACCATGTCCTACAGAGAGTCCAGTTTTGACGGATTGATTGATTTCAAATTCCTGTTCTTCCTTTTGTTGCTCTTACTTGCCGCAGAGTGGTTCTTGAGGAGGTGGCTGGGGGCGTATTAGAGGGGATATAGAGATAAACAGTGTGTTTATTCTTTCCTCATTGCTATATGTGAAATAGAGTTACTTTCTGGAACATGAACATTTACAGCCAATGAATTCCTGTGATGAAAAAAATGCTCTCTCTCAACTCAACGCTCACTTCTTGAAACAAAACCATTGATAATGTAGGTTTCAGCCTGGTCGATTCCCAACAGTGAGTAGGTGGTGAAATCGCCCTCGCAAACATCTATAGATGTAATTGTTTCAAATACCTTTTCATTGGTTTTTTCATTCCATATCATGACTTCCAAAGTATTCTCCAAGTCCTTCAGATTTTTCAGCTTCTTTTCTTTCAGGATATTCAACAGTGTCGTAAAGCCGTAGTCTTTAAAATACAGCGTGTGCGAAGAAGTCATTTCTATCCAATGTGAGTTGGTCTCAAGATGAAGAAGATGTGCATGTTTTACAGAAATTTTTTGTTTCAATTGATTTTCAGTTACTTCACTTGAATGCATATCGATCGAGGTAATATG
>JBKCAB010000641.1:0-5517 GCA_046307935.1 Bacteroidota bacterium
TTCACGCCTACTCCAATGTGATCGAGAATTTCAATTATTTCAGGAGTCGCATTACGACACAAGCAGATTTTCACACGATTAAGAACGGTTTGAAGCGACTCATTTTCGTGGAAATTTCTTTAGAGCGCGACAAGGATGATCCGCAGCGCATTTTTGAAAGCTTAAACTCAACCGGATTGGAGCTGTCACAATCGGATCTTATCCGCAATTTCATCCTGATGGACCTGGAACCACGTGATCAAAACCGCGTTTTTGAAAGTATCTGGAATCCAATCGAAGAGAACGCGCGTGATCTGAAGAAACAGAAATCCATGGTTTCCGAATACATTCGCGATTACTTGACGCTCAAAAACAAGAAGATCCCGAACAAATCGAGCGTGTATGTAGAGTTTAAGAAATTGTATCCCAATAAGAAGGATGCGAGCTACCAACAGGAATTGGAAAACATCAAAGCGCTATCAGTTCATTATAAAAAGTTGGTCAATCCACATGTATTATCCGATGTTCAACTTAGACGTGAATTAGAATACATTTCCCGCTTGGAAATAAACGTAGCCTTCCCTTTCTTGCTTCAGGTATTTGAGGATGCCGAGAATGGATTAATTGATAATGTGACACTTATAAAGATCTTGAAACTCATTCAAAGTTACTCTTGGAGAAGATTCATCGTCGGTTTACCAACCAATGCACTGAACAAAATTTTCATGACGCTCTATTCAGAAATCGATCGCGAAGATTATTACGATTCACTGGCCCTGGCATTATTGAAGAAAAAGGGAAGCGGAAAATTCCCTACCAACGAAGACATTAAGAGTGCTCTTAAGGAAAAAGACCTTTACAATTCACAGCCCAAGAACAGAAACTATTTGTTTGAGTTGTTGGAGAACTACAATAACCGAGAATATGTCGATACCAGCAGTGAATTAATCACCATTGAACACATCTTTCCACGTAATCCAAATGATGAATGGACGATTGACTTGAGTTCAGAAGATTACTTCATTTTCAAGGAAAAGAAACTGAATACACTTGCCAACCTTACATTATCGGGAAACAATGGTTTGCTGAGCAATAAATCCTTCACCGAAAAGAAAACCATGAACAAGGAGAACGGTGAGCAAGGATATATCTATTCCCGTTTGTGGTTGAACACCTATTTAAAGAATATTGATGCCTGGAATATAGAGAACTACGAAGAACGTTTCAACCTTATTTTTGAGCGCTTCATCAAAATATGGGAATATCCTGATTTAATCATTCCGGAGGCAGATGAAACAGGTGAACAAAATATTTTCGATGCCGAATCACCGAAGCATCAAAAGCTGGAATATTTCATTTTTGAGAATACGAAAGTGGAAGAAGATGTGATTGCCCAAATGTACTTTTATGTGATTGCTCGTTTATATGAAAAGAATGCCGAATTGTTATTGAGTAATCAAGATATTTTTAAAATTACACGAAACCCTTCGGATTTCCGTACCCCTCAAGAAGTTACTAATGGGTATTTTATAGAATCCAATATCGATAGCCCTAATAAATTCTCTATTTTGAAGCGACTTCTTCGGGTATTTGAAATGGAAGATGAACTCATCATCAAATATGACAATGGAGAGAGTGAAACGCCGAACCGCTTCGTTATACGCAAAAAATTCTGGCAGTTCGTACTTCCAGATCTTAAAGAAGCAACCCCAGTTTACAATCAAATCTCCCCGAATAGAGATGCCTGGTTAATGGCAGGAGCAGGAAAAAGCGGTCTTTACTATGCATGTGTGGCCACCAAAAATGGTGTTCGTACAGAATTTTTGATCTCAACTAGTGACAAGGAAACTAATAAGAGAATCTATAAACAGCTGTTGAGCCAAAAGACGGAAATTGAAGCAAAATTCGGCGAGTCCCTTTTCTGGCAAGAATTACCTGAATACAAATTAAGTGCGATCAGTAAGGCGAAAAACGATGTCACTATTTTTAACGAAGCTGATTGGTCGAAAATGTCTGCTTTTTATTGTGAAACAATGCCTCGATTAGTTGCTGCTTTTCACGAGGCAATAAGGAACTTATAATTGAATCAACAAGGAATACATTGATAAAAATCAGATCAGTAATAGATTAAAAAAGATATTATTTCAGGAACATAAATGATAACTTAACCTTCAATTTGAATTAATTCTACGAATCTCAGACCGGAAAATTTATCGAATTTCAGCTTTCGGGTAAAACTAATTACACCCCCCCTTTACCGAAATTTTCCCATAGATGTCGGTTGTTACTTAAAGAGCACCATCGAACCTGACCACCTCCTCGATCCTCGGTAGCACGGAAAACCACCAATACGCCACTCTCAGTATTCCGAAGATGATCCAAGAGACAAAATAGTTTTCGAGGATTCCAAGCAGGCTTTGCTTGGAGAGAATTTCCGGCTGCTGCTGTTTTTTGACCAGCACCTTCCACAAATAAACAAAGGGATCGATCAGGAGTAAACCAAAAAAGGTGAAACCAACAGATCTCCGGCGCGGATCAGGGGAGAATTTGAACCCGGATATCCGTTAAACAAGACCGCAGCGATCAAAAAACTCGCAGCAATAGCAATGATGAGATAAGTGATTTGCTTCATAGATGAATTCGAATTGAAGTGGAACTTAAAAACGCATGAAAAACAGTAAGTACTTTTTACGGATGGAATCCATCCCTCAGTTCTTTATTCAGCATGAAAATGTGCTTTTAAAATCACGCTATTTTCTTTATAATCAATTATTTTAAGGACATAATCACCATGTCGATCCCTCAATCTTTTATGACCTTTCGCTTGAAGGTGCGGCCCTTCTCATCCCTGATCTGAAAAACATAGATTCCACTTTTCCATGATCGCACATCCAACTTGGTGTGGTTGGTAAAGGTGCCGGAATAGACTTTCGAGCCAGTCATAGAAAATACACTCATGGTGTACGTTCCTGCGGCTGCATGTACATTGACTTCATCAATCGCTGTATTCGGATAAACCGACAACTCAACAGGACTGTGAGAAATCACCTGTGCACTTCCGCCAATGAGCGTGACGTTGCCGTTCGCATCAAAAGGATCCGACCAGCGTTCATCTGTGTAGACATTGGTTCCTGATAAGGTTCGGAGAAATGCCACCAAAGCCGATTTTTCCTCGGGAGTAAGTCCAAGATTTGATCCCGGACCCTGCAAGCGCAGATCAAGATTGGTGTTGGCCGGATTTTGGGGGATCAGGTTGTAATGATCAATAACTTGCTCGAGGCTGGTGAACTGACCGTTGTGCATCAGTGGTCCGTTGACTAGTCCCTGCGGATTGACCAAGTCGCGGAGTGTGGGCGCACGGGTATTGAACAAGTCAATCTCTCCGGGACTTCCTGCCACGCCGATCACACCGTTGTTCAAAGAGTGGAAATCTATGTCAAACTCAGGTGAACGGTGACATTGAGCACAACCTGCACCACCATCGATAGGAGGCTTTTTGAAAAGTTCTTTTCCCAGGTTTTCTTCTGCGGTGTAATTCGGAAAAGGATCCAGATCGTTACCCATGATTGCTCTGCCGGCATCGTACTTGGAATCAAAGGATTGAATGCTTCGAACAAATTGAGCAAGTGCCCGCTGAATCCTTGCCTCGGTAACTTCCGCATCTCCGAATACCATGGTAAAAAGCTGCTGATAATGTCCGATGGAGGCCAATCTATTGAGAAGTGAATCTATTCCGGGCTGGCCACCTGTGCCGCTGAAGCCCATTTCCACATGATCTTGTACAGGCATGGTAGTTTGATCTTCCAGTGATTCCGCTCTTTTATCCCAGAAAAAACGCATGTCATCCGCAAAACGGGAATTGATCAGACGCATGGAATGACGACCGGTCAATCCACCCTCAAACCCCACACTGCGCACAGCGGTATCCGAGAACGCAAACTCTTGCTTGTGGCAGCTTGCGCAGGCTATCGTTCCGTTTAGCGACAGTTGCTTATCATAAAACAAGACCCTTCCAAGTGTAGCTCCTTCATCCGTGATCATATTATCCATCGGCTGATTGTCCTTGGTGATATAGAAAGGCGTGACCTGACCATTGTAATCAAACAAATTATCCAGATCGATCGTACCGGCTGTGAGGAGCAAAAAACACAACACACCCGGCAGAAGGGCTTTTCGGAGAAATGAACGTCGCATCATGGGCGTTAAAATAGATTTGACGACCAACTTAAGAAAAATCTTGACAACCTCAACCTGTAAACGCGAACAGATCACATGAACTTTGCATCATAGGATTTTGAGAGTAACAACTTGGGGAGCGCATTCAAACCTCACGACACAGAAAAATAAGGAAATAAATGTATTTTTGAGAACACACTGTTAAACCCTCCTGAGAATGCCCCGCTTCTTTATGATCTTATCTTTTGTATCCCTAATTTATTCATGTCGCAACGAGGAATCTTCGCAAAAGATACCTGAAGAATTGCTAAGTGAGACTCCTCCAAAAACGGAAATTAGGCCCCGGAAAGCCGATCTATCCAATCCCGTTCTTATGTATGGAACAGACATTGGTACACTCTTTAAGACATATTACAAGGTTGGTGATTTTGCTTCTATGTTGCGGTATACAGACAAAGGCACTGTTCAACGTTATGGCAAGGACAGTCTGATGAAAATCTATCGTAAACTTGATCTGGGTTTTGATATGCGGCTGAAGAATATGACCGTGGAAGGAAACGAAAAGATCCTGCATTACGAAACACAAATCCAAGCCACAAAAGAGGTGAAGCGACTGCATGTTGTAATCGAAGACGATACAGCCCGAATCATTCCTGAAAATCTTCGGTCCGGCGACATCTTTGAGTAGTACTTTCTACATGCAATCGTACAAGATCAGGAAAGAAAACTTTTCAAAAACAGCCACAACGCTGCCATATTTTGAAGAATAAATTACAATTAGCACTTATCCTCTAAAATGTTGCTTTGATCAAAACGTCACGATCGAAAATGAGCGATGGAACGACGAATTAAACTGGACCTTTTGCTGCCGCTCTTGCACTTTTGTTTATCAAACCTGTTCGATTAATACCAAAGATTCAACTCAATTAATTCACAAAGAGTGAGTTGGAGCGAGATTGTAAACAAAATACCAGAGTTCGTGCATCCGCTCTCACACTCACTCTCACTCTCACTCTCACTCTCACTCTCACTCTCATACTCACACTCACACTCACTCTGATTTTCGTACTCGTAATGATTGTAATGACGCACCAAATCAATTCAGATTTTTAATCATGGCAAAGAGCATTTTGGAAATCTCTTCGGCTTGGAAATAGTACAACTTAAATTGATTTTCATCAATAACCATTTCATCTTTCAACACGTCAAGTATTGCAATACATTCAAAAATGGAACTTCTTGAGATAACATAAAAATGTCTTCTGTCAGCTTTTGAAAATCTTCCAGAGCCTTCTGCTATATTCAAAACAATACTAAACGATGCTCTTCGAAGTTGATCTGTTGTGGTAGGGTCTAGCTTGG
>JBKCAB010000642.1:0-3098 GCA_046307935.1 Bacteroidota bacterium
GCAGTAGGTCGTGGAAACATCATTCGGATTTCCGATGTGATCAACCAGAAAACCCAGTCGGTAGATGTGTATTATTCAGTGAAGGCGGATGGCGGAGCGACGGTTTACAACGGTATGTATGTGAATGTAGCGATCGAACAAGAGGCTACCCAGGAGAGCTTTGCTCTGCCAAGATCAGCGGTTCGTGATAACCTTGTGAGTTTGCTTGTTTCCGGAAAGCTAGTGGACAGGTCGATCGTTGTTGTTGGCAGCAAGCCTGATACATTGTTCGTGAGCGGCTTGAAGGACGGAGATCTGGTAGTTCTTGAACAACAAGAAGGGGCAAGCGGCGCGAAAGTGTTCAAGGGTATAAAGCGTTAAGATCATGAAGGCCCTCATTCATTTTTTTCTGAAACGACCGATATGGGGAAATGCGATCGTTGCGTTGGTTATCATGTTCGGGCTGTTCTCGATCTTCTCAATGAAACGTTCTTTCTTCCCCGAGATGGATCCTTACACAATTACGGTATCGGTATTTTACCCGGGTGCTTCACCTGCCGAGATGGAGGAAGGAGTGACCATTAAGGTCGAACAGGCCGTAAAGGGAATTGCCGAGATCGAAGAGATCAATTCGACGTCTTCCGAAAATATGTCCATGGTTACGCTTAAAGCCTATGCCGATACGGATATGGAACAGCTGCTGAGCGACGTAGAAAATTCAATCAATTCGATCAATTCATTCCCCCAAGGGGCAGAGCAACCCATCATCCGCCGGCTGAAATCCAGCGGGATGGCCAGTGTGGTCGCATTTGTGGGAATATCAGCCAAGCGTTCAGGGATCAGCGATATCGAGATCACGGACATGGCCACCAAGGTAGAGCAGGACCTGTTGAACACCAAAGAGATCACCCAGATTGAAAAGAATGGCTTTCCTACGAAAGAATTCTCTGTAAACGTCCGCGAAAATGACCTGCTGCGTTACGGACTTACTCTCGGAGAAGTTTCCGCGGCTATCACATCAAAGAATATCGATCTTACAGCAGGTTTGATTCGCGGAGGAGTCCAGGAAATGAGCATCCGCGCCAACGATAGGGGAGCGACTGAAGAAGAGCTCGAATCGATCCAGTTGAGATCTTCTGCGAAAGGAGAGATGATCACTGTGGGTGATGTCGCTGATGTGGTGCTCGGATATTCTGAAGATTCTCAGGAATCACGTTTCAATGGAAAGCCAGCTGTTTCTTTCAGGATCGAAAAGACTCTTGAGCAGGATCTGGGTAAGATCAGTAATACGATTCATGATTACCAGGAAAAGTTTAACAAAGAGAATCCCGATTTTCAATTTGATATTTACTACGAGTTCAACAACATGCTCAATGACCGGATCGATCTGTTGACCTCCAATGGCATAAGCGGTTTGATCTTGGTTTTAATCTTTCTAGGACTTTTCCTCAATATAAAATTGTCAGCGTGGGTGGCCTTCGGTATTCCGTTCTCTTTCCTGGGGATGTTCATTATCGGTGCAGCTTATGGTATGACCATCAACATGATCTCCCTTTTTGGAATGATCGTAGTGGTCGGTATCCTGGTCGACGATGGTATTGTGATCGCTGAGAACATCTACACCCATTTTGAACGTGGTAAATCACCCAAGCAGGCTGCACTCGATGGTACGCTCGAGGTGTTGCCTTCCGTATTCTCATCGGTGATCACTACTATCATTGCGTTTTCGCTGCTTTTCTTTGTAGAGGGGATGGAAATGATGCGCGAAATGGCCTTCGTTGCGATCGCTTGCCTGGCCTTTTCATTGTATGAAGCTTTCTTCATGTTGCCTGCTCACTTAGCGAACAAAGATATGCTAACGGAGAAGGAGAATCCACCTTACAGTTATCTTAAAGGGTTGATCTTACTGGTTGCCGGAATTGTGACGGTTTACGTCGGTTCTTTGATTGTACCCTGGGATAACCTGAGTTTCGGAACTTTACTTTTTCCATTCCTCCTTTGGATCGGAGGAGCTATCATGGCGCTCAAAGCATTTACCAATTCACCAATGGAACGGTCGTTGAGAGGTACTGCTGATAAGGGCATCAAATGGTTCCGAGACATCTGGTTCCGAGAAAGTGTCAGCATGCTGATCGGTCAGAAAAGGAAATGGTTCCGCTTCACGTTCTTCATGCCGCTGTTCTTTACCGTGATCACCATCATGATGTTTGGGTCCGGACTGATCCGTGGAACCTTCTTCCCGAGTATTCAGCCGGATTTCTTTAGTATTGAAGCCGCATACAGGCCTGGAGATAACAAAGAACAGACCACCCGTTTCGTTGAGAAGGCTACCCTGATCCTGATGGAAGAAAATGAGCGGATCATTCGTGAGAACGGTGATAGCCTGATCACGTTCTACACCAGCAACATTGGATTCTCGCAAAATCTTGGTCAGGTTGGTAACCATACCGGGGCAGTTAGTGTGTTCATTGATGCCGAAAACTCTAAAACGCCTCTCGATACCCTAATGAATCGCATCATCCGGCGTATGAAATCCTCACCTGAAGGACAGCTTGCACAGGAAACCTACGTGGGTGGATTCAACCGATTCGGCAAGGAAATAGAACTAGGACTAACGTCGCCAAGTGAGACAAACTTATCTGAGGCACATCAGTTTTTTAAAAGGGAGCTTTCTGAAATGTCGGGTGTGATCAATGTGAAAGACAACATGCCACCCGGTCGAATGGAAGTAAACATCAGTCTCAAACCTCAGGCAGAGATGTTTGGTGTAACCAAAGGAGAGGTATTATCGCAGATCAGACAGGGCTTCTTCGGTCAGGAGGCGCAGCGTATCATTGTCGGAACAGATGAGGTGAAGATCTGGGTTCGCTACCCGAAGGAGGACCGAAATTCCCTGATGGACCTGGAAAATATGCGCATAAAAAATGCATCTGGAACAGCTATTCCACTCAAGGAGATCTGTGATTTTGAATTTGGGCGTGCACCTGAAAGTTTGAAAAGAAGGAATGGTCAGCGCATCATTAAACTTGATGCAGAATCTACTGACAGGAACGCTGTTGCGACCATCAATGGGATGATTTTCGATTCGCTGGTTCCAAAAGTTACGTCACTCTACCCGG
>JBKCAB010000643.1:0-6338 GCA_046307935.1 Bacteroidota bacterium
AATGTTCGCCTTTTTTATTGTCCGTCACTCAGAGTGATGGCCTAAAATATTCTTAAATTTGCGCCCAAACATTCTCCGAACATGCTTGAGATCACCCGAATAAGAACAGAAAAAGAAGCCCTCATTGAAGGCCTTAAGAAACGTAATATCGACGCCACAGAAACCTTGGAAAAAGTGCTGACTGCAGACCAGAACTGGAGATCCGCCAAGACAGAGCTTGAAAGCATAGCCGCAGAGCAAAACCAGCTGGCCAAAATAATCGGGGAGCTGTTCAAACAAGGGAAACAAGCCGATGCGAACAGCGCCAAGGAAAAAACTGCAGAGCTTAAGACGAAAGAGGCAGAGCTCAAGCAAAAAGTTGATTTCCTGGAAAATGAAATTACACAACTGCTATACACTCTTCCTAACGTGCCGAACGAGTTGGTTAGGTTCGGGAAGAGCGAGCAGGACAATGAAGTGGTTTATGAATTCGGAGCAACGCCTTCATATGGTTTCGAACCACTCGCACACTGGGATCTGGCAAAAAAGTATGATCTGATCGATTTTGAGTTGGGCGTTAAAGTGACGGGAGCTGGATTTCCCTTCTACAGAGGTAAAGGAGCAAAACTTCAGCGCGCACTGATCACATTCTTCCTTGATGAAGCTGCCAAGGCCGGTTACGAGGAATTCATTCCCCCCTTGGTAGTGAATGAAGCCAGTGGGTACGGTACGGGGCAGTTGCCCGACAAGGAAGGTCAGATGTACCATTGTACAGTGGATGATTTCTACCTGATACCTACGGCAGAAGTGCCGTTGACCAATATTTACAGAGATGTGATCCTTCCCAACGATGATTTTTCGATCAAGCTAACTGGATATACTCCGTGCTTCCGTCGGGAAGCCGGATCATACGGGAAAGACGTACGCGGCTTGAACCGTCTTCACCAGTTCGATAAGGTAGAGATCGTTCGTATAGAACACCCAGACAATACCGCCAAGGCACTTGAGGAAATGCTGGAACATGTAAAAGGGCTACTCGAAAAACTTGGATTACAATACAGGATCCTTCGTCTATGTGGCGGTGATACTGGTTTCGCATCGGCTTTGACCTATGACTTCGAAGTCTACTCTGCCGCCCAGCAAAAGTGGCTTGAAGTGAGCTCATGCTCACGTTTTGATACTTTTCAGGCCAACAGACTAAAACTTCGTTTTCGCAACAGTGAGAAGAAGAATCAGCTTTGCCATACCCTGAACGGTTCCGCTTTGGCATTGCCGAGAATTGTCGCTGCATTGCTCGAAAATCATCAGACCGAAAATGGGATCATTATTCCGGAGGCACTTCGGAAATACACAGGATTCGACTCCATAAACTGAAAATTGACCGCCCTTGAAGGCGGTTTTTTTTTGTAATTTTACTGTATGATTGCGTTAATCTTCAATAGCATGAAAAAGAACCAACTCTTGATACTTTTCGCAGTACTGAGTCTCTTGTTCTCGTGCAGCGATCTGCAGCGGAAAGAGCATCTGGCAGCCATCAAGGGTATGCGAACATCCCTGGATAGCCTTGAAAAAGTTCTTCAAGACAACCAGATCGATACGCTGGCCGGATTGATCACCGCGACCATGTCACTTGAGCTGAGGATCAAGAATAATTACGAATCAGACACCATCAACATGGAGTTTGGACGAAAGATGGATGCATTCAAAAGGGCAAGAAAAAGATTAAAGCCCATCGGAGCCGTCTACAGTAATGTTCGCGTCGGTATTCTCGAAGAACGTGACATCCTGAAAAAACTGGAAACCGACATAAGCAATGGTAACGGAAACCGCAGAAAGTATGCCGAATACGTCGATTTTGAACTCAGGAAGATCGATCAATTGAGAAAGTTACTTGCCTCCTATGTTGTTGAAAAAGAAGATGCTTTGGCAGAGATCGACCGTCTCTACCCGGAATTGAACGCCTATTCACTTGAACTTCTGGCAAATAAGAATAAAAGAACGAAATAGGAACGGAATTTGAAGGATTTGGGTATGCGTATTATTTTAATTGTAATCATTTTACTTTCCGTTTCAGCCGTTCATGCGCAGACTGATACAGATCTGCAATTGGCCCAACATTACTACACCAATGGAGAATTCGATAAGGCGCTTACTTATTATGAGAAGTTATATGCGAAGGACCCCTCCAGAGTAAACTTTACGCGTTACTACGAATGCCTCAACTTTACCGGAGAAATTAAAGAAGCTGAAAAACTGATCAAAAGACAGATCGCTGCAAATAGATCGGAACAGGACTACAAAGTCATGTTGGGACAGTTCTACGAAGAACAGAAAGATCCAGACAAGGCCCAAAAGATCTATGATGAGTTGATCGACGAGATCTCGCCCGATGCCTCAAGAATAATAGCTCTTTACAATGCTTTCAAAGGGCGTGGCAGGAACGATCTGGCAATGACAACGATCGAAAAGGGACGCAAGCTATTGAAGAACAGTTACCCGTTGCATTTTCAGTTTGCGGACCTGTATGGTGCAACTGGTCAGACCGAAAAGATGATCTCCGAATACCTCGATCTACTCGATTACAATCAAGGTTACAGCGTTTCTATCCAAAATGTGCTTTCTAAACAGTTCGACCTGAGTAATGAAAATTCCAGAGAATATGAGCTCCTGAAAAAATCTTTGCTCGAACGAACTCAAAAGCAAGCAGACAAAACAGTGTATGCTGAAATGCTCATTTGGCTCTTTACACAACGAAAGAACTTTGGTGCAGCAATCACGCAGGCACAATCACTCGACAAGCGTTTGAACGAACAGGGACAACGTGTTTTTGATCTGGGCAAGATCAGCGTAGAAAACAAAGATTACCCCAGCGCCAGAAAAGCATTCGAATATGTTATTGGACTTGGAGAATCGAGTCCGTTCTATTATGCCGCCGAGAACGCTTTATTGAACACACGTTATTTGGAAGTTACCACAAGCCGTAATTTCAGTCAGGAAGAGTTGCAAACAACTGTGGAAGCTTACCGGAGCAAGCTCGAAAAATTGGGCAGAAAGCGGAATACGCTGCCATTGATCATCGAAATGAGTCATATTCAGGCATTTTATGCAAACCAAGCTGTAGAAGCCATAACACATTTAAATGACGCGCTCAAAATACAGGGTCTTACGGATATGCAGCGGGCCGAACTAAAGACAAAACTTGCAGACATTCACGTACTTCACGGAGATATCTGGGAGGCATCCTTGTTGTATATGCAAGTAGAAGCGGATTTCAAGTTTGAACCGATCGGTCATGAAGCAAAGTTCAAAAATGCACGCATCTTCTACTACGACGGCGAATTCGATTTTGCACAGTCACAACTCAGTGTGCTCAAAGAGTCCACTTCTAAACTGATCGCAAACGACGCATTGAAATTATCGATTATGATCACCGATAACTTCGGGCTGGATAGTAATTTTCAAGCAATGTACTGGTTTGCTCAGGGCGACCTTTTGGTAGAACAGCACCGCTATAAAGAGGCCTTTACCTTGTTTGACAGCATTGCGGTAACCTATCCTTACCATTCCTTGGGAGACGAGATCCTGCTCAAGAAAGCGGAGGCGATGGAACAACAGGGTAACTGGCAGGGGTCGATCACTTACCTGGAGGAATTGTTGAAATACTATGGCGAGGATATTCTCGCTGACGATGCGCTTTTCAGACTGGGCGATATCTTCGAGAATTTCCTGAACGATAAAGAAAGGGCTGCCGAATATTACAAGAGGATCCTTTTTGATTACAAGGGTAGTCTCTACACTGAAGAGGCAAGAAAACGCTTCCGTTCGTTGCGCGGGGACAATACGGAGGAAAGTTAGCAACTTGCCTTTAGATCGAACGATAAATGATCCAATTGAATTCAGGCCAACCTATTCATTTGGCCCTAATCTGCTGAAATGTTCACAATAATTTAATACGGATCTTTTCAATGAAGGTCATTTATTTCCCAATTTTATCAAATGGAACTGATCAACAGGGAGCTGAGCTGGTTGTCCTTTAACGAAAGGGTTCTTCAAGAGGCACTTGACGAAAATGTCCCCGTTATCGAGCGAATGCGTTTCCTTGGAATTTACTCCAACAACATGGACGAGTTCTTTCGCGTGAGAGTGGCCAACTTGCGAAGGATGATTCAGGTGAACAAGAAGGAGGTTGAAGGCTTTAACGGAACCCCCTCTGAATTGTACAGCGCGATCCGAAAGGTGGTTCTCAAACAGCGTGTGAAGTTCGAGATCGCTTACAAAAAGATCCTGGCCGAACTTGAAAAAGAAGGCGTATTCCATATTGATGAGGGTACTATTGATGAAAAGAAAAAAGTTCAGGTCGCCTCCTTTTTTCATGATTCACTCAAACACGCGATCGTTCCCATCATTTTGGACAAAAGAACCGCATTCCCCAGGTTGCTCGACTACGCGATTTACCTCGCTGTAAAAATGACTGAAACGAATGGGAAGATACGTTATGCGCTGATCCAGATCCCCCCTGAGTTCAAACGTTTCTTCATTATTTCGGAGGGCAGATCCCGTTTTGTGCTGCTGCTGGATGATATTATACGTATCCATCTGATGGACATCTTTCCGATTTTCAACATTCGCCACATCGAAGCATATACGTTCAAGTTCACCCGAGATGCAGAGCTCAATCTGGATGATGATATTTCTGTTTCTCTGATCGAAAAGATCGAGAAGAGTATCAAGAACCGTAAAAAAGGTATACCGGTTCGCTTTGTGTATGATGAACGCATGCCCAAAGACCTTCTCGATCACTTGCTGCGATCACTGAATCTGAAATTCGGGCTGAATACGATACCGGGCGGTAAATACCACAACTTCAAAGATTTCATGCATTTTCCGGATTTCGGGACAAAATCATTCGTTAACACACCGCAACCTCCGGTGTCTCACCCCGATCTGGGTCATGCAAGAAGCTTAATGAAGGAGGTCTTGACAAAAGATATCCTCCTCCATTTCCCCTTCCAGCAATTCGATCATGTAGTCGACTTGCTGAGGGAGGCCGCCATCGATCCGAAAGTACGTGCCATCAGGATCAATGTCTACCGAGTCGCATCGAATTCACAAGTGATGAATGCACTGCTCGCAGCTGCCCACAATGGACAACAGGTAATTGTTGTACTTGAGCTGCAAGCGCGCTTCGATGTAGAGAACAATTTATTTTGGTCCAATAAATTAAAGGAGGCCGGTATTAAGGTTCTTTTCGGCTCCCAGCACATGAAAGTTCATTCGAAATTGCTGCAGATCGTTCTCAACGCGGGAAAAAGGGAGCAGATCATAACCTATGTCGGTACGGGCAATTTCAATGAAAGAAGTTCTCGGATCTACAGCGACCTTGCTCTTGTTACTGCTGATCCGGAAATTGCCCGAGAAGTGTCCCGAGTATTCCGAATGATGGAAACGAGTCTCGACCGTTCTGCTTTCAAGCTATTGCAGGTATCTCCGATCAATACGCGACGCAAGATCGTTGCACTGATCGATACTGAGATCCGAAATGCAAAAAAAGGGATGGAGGCGTCAGTTCGTATCAAGCTCAACAATCTTACGGATAAAAAAATGATCAAAAAACTCTATGACGCGAGCAAAGCCGGTGTCAAGGTGGAATTGATCATTCGTGGTATCTGTTGCCTGGTGCCGGGAATCAAAGGACTTAGCGAGCACATTACCGTAATCTCCATTGTAGATCGCTATCTTGAGCATTCCAGATTCATGATATTCCATAACGGAGGAGAGCCCCAGTATTATATCTCCAGTGCCGACTGGATGGAACGCAATCTGGATAAACGGATCGAAGTAGGTTGTCCGGTAAAGGATCCCGCCCTGCAAAAGGAGATCGATACCATCTTCACATTTCAATGGAGAGGAAGTGTGAAATCGAGGCTGATTGACAAACAACTGAGAAATACCTATCGAAGGCTCAACGGAGAGCGTTTCCATGCGCAGGCAGAGCTTTACAGGCATTACCTGGAGCTGTCCAAAACTACTTCACAAGGATCGTAATCTTTCGGTCTTGCTTCAGATCAAATGCAGCGGACGTGAAAGAAGGGGCGCTGAACATTTCGCGGGCACCATTGGAAAATCCGTAATGCTCCGTTGGAATACCCAATAGATTCCTATCCAACCTGCCGTTCCCGTTCTTATCATGAAAAACTGCGACGGCATAAGTACCTGGAGGAAGATCATCAAAAACTGTAGATGACAGCTTTCCTGAGATCACCGTTCGCATACCTTTGAATTGCTTTCCATACACCGGAAATTCATCTGAATCGCGAAAAACGGCAATGAATGCCTTACCCTCATTAGACGGAAATCCG
>JBKCAB010000644.1:0-1008 GCA_046307935.1 Bacteroidota bacterium
CACACATACCATCGAGCAATACATCACCGTACCTACAGAAAACAAGCTGCAAGAACGTCAAGCGGAGGCTATTCTGTCAACACTGATCGAGATCGCACCAAAGATCATGAACGATCCCTCGGACTATAACGCTGCAGCAAATCTGATGTGGTGCGCAACAAATGCCTTGTGCGGTCAGTTGCGCTGCGGTGTTCCAACAGACTGGGCCACCCACATGATCGGTCACGAGCTGACTGCATTGTATGGAATAGACCACGCACGCTCTCTGGCGATCATTGTCCCTCGTTTGTATGAACATCAATTCGCCAATAAAAAGGAAAAATTAGTCCAGTATGGGAAACGGGTATGGGGATTGAGCGAAAATGATGACAATGCGGCCAGGGAAGCGATCCGTAAAACGGAGGAGTTTTTTCATTCACTGCACGTTCCAACTCGTCTTTCAGAATACACGTCCAACACCGATCACGCGGCAGAGATCATTCGGGAACGATTTATAGATCGCGGATGGACCGCAATGGGTGAGCGCCAAGCCATCACTCCGGATGACGTATTTGCGATCGTGGAGAGCGCGCTGTGAAATGCATTCAAAACTGATCAAATTCCATAAGGAAGCGACTCCTGAGATCCTAGAATTACTGGATTCTCTCGAATACGGAACCAATGGCGCTATTTACAGGCATCTCGACACTAGAGAACGTGTCGCAGGGGTGGATAATCCAGTGTATGTGACGCTTGAACGCGACTCCAAAGTAATTGCAAACCTCACTTTTTGCTGTCGAGAACAGGGGTGGTACATCCGTTTTTTTGGTTTTTCGCAGAAATTTCGCGCTTCAGATAAAACCCGCAGAGCAACATCCAACTCCATACTTAGAAAAGAACTGAAGCAGTTATTTGATGATCTGCGTGATGAAGGTCGACACGAATTAAGTGCGCCACTCCTTTATGCCTACATCGACCCACAAAACGAACGCAGACGACTGATCCGTGGCGACTTCGGGTTCAAACCAA
>JBKCAB010000645.1:0-2089 GCA_046307935.1 Bacteroidota bacterium
CTGAACATCATCACCTAGACAGATCTCATCATTACTGGCAGAAACTGATGCTTGAATCACATCAACAACCTGTGATGCAGTGCACGTTTGTCCATTCACCGTAACATCACAACTGTAGGTAGTCGTTTGCGTGGGAGAAACAATAACAGTCGATGTTGCTGCACCTGTGCTCCATAAAAAAGATGTTTGACCTTGATTTTGAATTTGTTGAATTTCAGCAGCAGTTAAGGCACGATTCCAAATGGCGATGTCGTCGAGGAGTCCCTGATAATATTCATTGAGATACGCTTCCATCATAAGCGCTATTTGATTTCCATTAGCACAATTTCCGGTGGTATTTGGACAGCTGCCAATTAAAGTACCATCAATAAAAATCTTAATGGTTTGTGTTGTTATATCCCTTTGAAATAGATAATTATGCCAAAGGCCATCATTCGGAAGGCTAAATCCAATATTGTTTCCATTCAATTCATTACTATTTGCATCCCGAAGAACCCAATTCCCTGTTGGGCGTATTTGAAAATGATTTGCTATAGGTGAATTTCCATAAGTCGTCATGAATACATCGCCCGGTTGTGGCAGTCCGATTTTTTTGTAGTAAAAAGAAATGGAAAACGAAGTGCCAGACGCTAAAAATGATTGGTTTGGATTCAATAATATATGATCATTCACCCCATCAAAACTATACGCGCTATTCGCATTCCCAAATCGGTCGGTGGTGAGGGTGGCACCGTTTACCGTACCGTTGTTCCCATTACCGGAAGCATCATTTGCATTGCCGCAGAAAGGCCAATAACCTACAAGGCCGTTTTGTAAAGAAGACGGAAGCGCGTTACCAGCACATGCCGAAACATTTGAAGTGGCTGAACTTGCCGTCAAAGTAACAGGCGACCCTGAACAAACCGTACTTGCGCTTGCGGAAATACTGCATGTTTGCGGAACCGATGAAGCGTAAAGATTATTGATTTCTTGTTGGGTGAGCGCACGATTCCAAACACCAACATCATCGATCTTACCAACGAACTGGTGCAGAAAATCGGCTATTGGAATTGAACCGATGTTCCAGGTTCTTCCTGCTCCAAAATAATTTTCGCTGGCATTGTAATTAAAGGTCATTGCCGGAACCAAACTATTGTCAATGTAAAGTTTGTAAACACCTGCTGTTCCGTCAATTACAACCGTCAGATGCTTCCAAATATTTAACGTTGGAGATATTGCGGCAGCTGGTTCATTGTTCGTGGTAGGATTGCGATGATAAATTTTAACCGCATCACCGTTGGCATTGTTAACGGCAACACGCCCCAATATATACTGTGGGCTTTGATTTGTAGAATGAAAAAGTATGCCGGTATTTCCGTTTAAATTACCTGTATTAAACCAAAGACTAATTGTCATTGAGCTATTCGGCGCTCCTAATTGTGTCGATAATTCAGGCAGATCAATCGAGTTTGGAAAAGTCTGAAAAAGATATGCTTTCCCCGGCTCGCCAAATCGATCTGTTGTGAGGACGGGTCCGTTAACCGTTCCATGTTTTCCATTGCCACTTTCATCATTGGCATTGCCGTTAAACGGCCACCACCCAACTAGGCCATTGGTAGGAACATAATTTGGAATCTGTGAAAAAGAATATGTCGTCAGGGCCAGAAAAAGTAATAGTAGTTTGCTCATTACACTGTTTTTGCCGCAATTTTAAGAAAATTAATTAGAAATGTTTCAGGAAACCAATGAACGAGTATTCACATTATTCTTGATGCAATATGTTGTTTTGAAAAGGTCAAACGTTTTTCTTTTCTTCGTGATTTGATACGATTTTAATTGTTTTTTATGTGTTAATGGCAGGTTGCATACTGTCTAAAAGTTGATATAAACTTTCAATATTCAAGCTCTCTTGTAACGGAAAATTCGCGAATTCGCATGTTCGAAATATTTCGAACACTGATCAGCGGGCGGGGTACCTCTCAACCATGTTAAATCATCCATCTCCTCTGAAAATGCTGACAACAAAAAAACGGCAGCTACTGCCACCGTTCTTTTTTTACCTAAACCTAACCACTGTGAAAACTGAACTAATTCCTATGTTCCAGTTATT
>JBKCAB010000646.1:0-1447 GCA_046307935.1 Bacteroidota bacterium
GGACCACCTCAGGATTAGAGGATCCTACAGGTATTTGTTTCACTACTCCGGGAACATACAACGTTACTCTCCAGATTTCTGATGCAGGCGGAACCGATACCGAAACAAAAACCAATTACATCGTTGTAACAGCACCCGCATCCGCCGGTTCCAATGGTTCAGGCACCGTTTGTAATACCGCAACCTTCGATCTCAATACATTGCTGAATGGAGAAGATCCGGGAGGTGTATGGGCAGAAACCACTGCCGTGCCAAGTGGACAATTCTCAACCGCTACAGCTATCTTTGATGCAAACGGACTAAGTGCGGGAACCTACACCTTCACCTATACTGTCAATGGCACACTCCCCTGTCCGAACGATGTTGCTACATTCACCATGACAGTTAACGATTGTACAGGCGGACCAACAGCAAGCTTTACCGTTTCAAATGGCGTCGTTTGTCAGGGGCAATCTCTCCTATTCATTTCGAATACTTCAGGAAATATTGTCGACTACAATTGGACTTTCGGGAGTGGTTTTCCCGGAACGGCGAACACTGCAGGTCCGCACAGCGTTGTTTTTAATACGGTGGGCAACTACATTGTCTGGCTGGAAGTTATTGATGATAATGGATTAGTGGATGATACTACAATCACGATCCAAGTGGTCAGCTGTAGCACACCAACAGCTGCTTTTGCCATTTCAGACAACGATCCCTGCGCTGGCGATTGTATCACATTCACGAACAACTCTAGCTCAGTAAGTGCGCCAACTTATGCCTGGACATTTGAAGGAGGTTCTCCGGCTACATCTTCAAATGCAGCTCCCGGTCCTGTCTGTTTCAACACACCAGGGGTTTATACTGTTACATTAGTGGTCACCAATAGTTTTGGTTCCGGAAGTTATTCCCAAGATATCACTGTGCTCTCACCTCCGACAATTTCTGTATCACCTGATGATTTTATAGAATTGGGCGATACCGTGGGTATTTCTGCGACCGCTTCAGATGGGGAGATCACCTGGGACTGGACACCCAGTAACCAGGGAAACATACTCGATTGTTCCGTTTCGGATTGTTCCGAAGCAGAAGTTTGGCCGTCCATAACGACAATATTCACTGCAACTACAAGCACATCAGAAGGATGCGAAGCATCTGCTTCAGTCGAAATACTTGTGATCGTTCCGGCGGGAGGCTACTCCATAGGAGTTCCAAATTCTTTCTCTCCCAACGATGATGGCAACAATGATCAGCTTTTCGTGGATGGAATCGGGATCGTCGATATGCTATTCACAGTTTATAACCGTTATGGCCAGAAAGTTTTTGAAACCACTGATCAGAACATTGGCTGGGATGGAAAACTGAACCAAGAGCCATTGAATCCGGCGACTTTCGTGTGGAAGCTGGAATTCACCACCGTCGACGGGAAATCGGACACGATGAATGGTAATGTTACTTTACTTAAATG
>JBKCAB010000647.1:0-5777 GCA_046307935.1 Bacteroidota bacterium
TTCGCCGAATTCCGCTTCGCTCCATTTCGTAATTTTCAGTTAGACATAATTGTGTGAATTTGAGCGTATCTTTGATAAAAAGTTACCTGAAGGTCGCTGATGACAAAGAATTAAAAATTCGATGGGATGAGATTTATACACCTTGCATTTTTGTTGATCCTTATTTCGTCCGGCTGCATGGCTCAGCGGGGCTTGGATAAAAATACAGTTAACTCAGCGGTTCCGGCGATCTGTGTTGCTGAGAAAGATTCGATAATCCGGAAAATATTTAATCGCATCTATGATGCCAGCGGCGTTTTGTCAGAAAAACCAGAAGTCAAGTTATCATTTCAAAGAGGGAATGCGGCCTCTTACACACCCAGTAAAAAAATGCCAGTCATTGCATTTGAGAATGATGCATTGGATGTTTGTCTTTCCTTCGTGGACAGGAGGGATGATGCCATTGCTTTTATTTTGTCACACGAGATCGGGCATCATTTTACCCACCGCTTTTGGGAGGGTAATTATGCTGATTTTGAATTAAGTATTAAGGATTCCTTGGTGGCAAAATATGGACTTGAAATGCGCAATGGAAAGGTAAGTGATCGTCATGTAATTAGAACACTTCAGGAAATCAAGGCAGATGAAAAAGGCAATATATTGCTTTACATGGCTGGTTTCTCATCAGATAATCTGGCTGAGTCCCTTTGGCGCAAGATCTATGAAGCATATCCAGGGTTTAGTGATACGATGGCATGCTATCCACCTTTACAGGATCGTTTGGAAATTGCCAGAATAGCTGAAACTCGTGCAAGGTCATTCGCGAGAATCTTTGAACTCGCTAATTACGCGGTGTTGATTAATGATTATGACTTCGCTGTTACTCAGTACAATGCACTATTGTTTGAATTCGATTTCTACAGCAGAGAGATATACAATAATATCGGTGTTGTTTATTATCTAAAAGCCATGGCTGAGCAAGGCGCACTGGATTACATTTATCCAATCGAACTTGATTTGAAAGCCAGAAATGATGCGGTTACTACTAGGGGTAGCCTTCCGAAAAGCGTTCGTGATCATTTAGCCAAAGCAAGGGATTATTTCAAAAAAGCCATACAACTGGATGAGGGATATGCCACCGGGTACTTGAATCTCGGTTGCATTCTGACCATATTGGGTGAGGACTATGATGGCGCAAGATCGGCTTGTAAGACGGTCTTGAAGAATTCAAATAACCCTGTAGATGTGCAGAATGCTAAAGTTGTATTGGCTTTGATCGATCTGAAAAGTGACGAAGGAGATAAAAATAGAGGAAGGACATTGTTAGAGGAACTTGTAAAGAATGGATGTGAATTTGCACGATTGAATATGTTGCGCTTGGAAGAAAATGACGCAGGGGACTCAATAGAAGGAGCTGCAGCTTTTGCTGTTGAAAATAACGAATACAAGAATTCATTCAAACGGGAAATGATTAATGGGATGAATCCGGAAACACTTGATTCAGTTGAGGAAGAACGCGCACAGCTTGTTGAATACGGTAATCCTCTTCAACAATTGCTTTCATATAACTTTGAAGATGCCAGTGTTTTGTTAAATGAAGGTCGGTATATTTTTGTGACAACAGAGAAAAATTATTCCGGGACTACGGCTCTCGGTATTAAAATAGGTTCGGGAGTTTCTGAGGTAAAAGAAAAGTACGGAAGGCCACATGGAATTATGGCAACAGCTCAAGGCACCATCTATCACTATCCGGGGAGCTCACTCATAATGTTAATAGATGTAAACAACAAAGTGAGTAAGTGGGTATTGTACACCGAACGTTAAAATCAGATGAATTTGATTTAGTGGTTAAAATGTTCATCACAATCATGATCATTAAGCATCAATTCATCCGTAATTTCTTGCCCCCTAGTTCTTCATAATTTCTATATCTTTAACTGTTCATTCCTCACATGCCCTAACCATGTTGATAAAGAAATGCTTATTCTTCACCTTCTCTTTCCTTCTTACACTGAAAGGAAAAACTCAGGAGCTGCGACTAGGGTTGCCCGTAGGTCACACAGATTTGGTCAGATCAGTGCAGGCAAGTCCAAATGGTAAATTGGCGATCACAGCAAGTGATGATTACACCGCACGAATTTGGGATCTCGCCACAGGCAAGCAGATGCATGTATTGAAAGGTCACACAGAGGCCGTTAATTCAGCGGTATTTAGTCCGGACGGCAGGTGGGCTTTGACGGCAGGTGACAGCACCGCTGGATTGTATGACGTGTTAACCGGCAATTTTTTGCGCTCTTTCAGGGGGCAAACGAGTGTGGTGTCTTCGGCTGATTTTAGTCCGGATAGTAAACTTGTGCTTGTTGTTGGTGATAATGTGGCTCGTGTTTTTGATGCCGCCACAGGAAAAGAGCTTCATGTCTTGAGGGGACATAAAGGTTGGGTGAATTCTGCTGTATTTAGTCCGGATGGAAGAATGATTGCAACGGCCAGTGACGATTCAACTGCTTGTGTTTACGATGTGTCTACTGGTAAAATCAGGCAAGTTTTAGAAGGGCACATCGGATCGGTCACCAAAGCTGTTTTTAGTCCTGATGGTAAATTGCTGTTGACAGCATCTAAAGATTACACGTCCCGTATTTATGATGTGGCCTCCGGGAAGCAGATACAACTCCTCACAGGACATAAAGGTCGTGTATGGTCATCGGTCTTTAGTGAAGATGGTAAACGGGTGCTAACAGCAAGTGATACAAAAGGTCGAATTTTTGATGTTTATACGGGTAGTGAATTACATGTTTTTGAGGGGCAAAATAAAGGAAGTGTTACCTCAGCTATTTTCAGTCCTGATGGCAAGCTTATTGTGACGGCAGACGATAAAACTGCGCGTATATTTGAGGTTGGATCTGGTAAAGAGCTTCATGTACTGAGGGGGCACCATGGTTCAGTTGAATCAATCTGTTTCAGTAATGATGGAAAGTATATTCTCACCGCAGGGGATTACGCGGCAAGGATCTTCGAAGTGGTCACCGGGAAGGAATTACAGTTACTGCAGGGGCAGGCTGATTGGGTAAGCTCAGCATTGTTCAGTCCGAATGGTGAACTTTCAATAACTGCAAGCTTCAATACAGCGCGCATTTTTGAGGTAGCTACCGGGAAAGAACGCCATGTTCTGAAAGGCCATACAAATTATGTCAATACTGCAGTGTTTAGTGAAGATGGAAAACTTATCGTTACGTCAAGTGATGATAAAACTTCCCGCATTTGGGAAGTGGAAACAGGTAAGGAGTTGCAGGTGTTGAGCGGGCATAGTGGAGCTGTCATTTCCGCAAAATTCAGCCCGGATGGAAGAATAGTTCTTACTACTAGCAAAGACAACACATCACGCACATGGGAGGTTGCTACAGGGACTCAATTACATGTTTTAAGTGGACACTTACGCTATGTGAGTTCTGCAAATTTTAGTGGGAATGGCCTGCTTGTTGTGTCGGCAGAAGAGAACACGGCACGCATTTGGGAGGTGAAAACTGGTAAGGAGTTACTTGTGTTAAGTGGGCACAGTGGAGCCGTTACCTCAGCACTATTTAGCCCTGACAGCAAGCTCATCGTTACGGCAAGTTTGGATAATACTGCTCGCATTTGGGATGTCACAACAGGGAAAGAACTTCAAGTTTTATCTGGACATATAGATTGGTTGAATTCTGCAGTATTTAGTCCAGATGGTCGTTCAGTGCTTACGGCGAGTGTGGATAACACCGCACGTTTTTGGGATGTTGCCATGGGCAAGGAACTAAAATTATTCAGTCTACAGACACGAAGTCTGGAATCTGCACTGTTCAGTCCCGACGGCAAAAAGGCCTTAACATTAAGTGATGCTCGAACTCATCTTTTTGATGTGGAATCTGGAAGGTTACTACACGTCTTAAATGGCCACACTGATATGGTTATTTCTGCAACTTTCAGTCCTGACGGCAAAATGATTTTAACTTCTTCCAGAGACGGAAGTTCTATTCTTTGGAATGCAAGTACTGGCGCAAAACTCCTGCAGCGTTTCATTTTTCATACGAACAACGACCTGTGGCTTCATTTACATCCTTCCGGACTCTTTGATGCATCGCAGGGAGCGATGGACTTGATGTATTGGACGAAAAATTTGGAAATCATTGAATTTGTGCAAATGAAAGACCGTTATTGGGTGCCGGGGCTTTGGGACAAAGTAATGAAAGGTGAACCTTTGCCAGATACACGGGGAATGATGGAATTGAAATTACAACCAGAGGTGGAGATGGGCGAGCTGATAGATGGAAAGATACCTGTAAAACTAACAAGAAGAGATGGGGGGTACGGAAAAGTATCCATTCTGATCAATGGAAAAGAGGTGCAAGCCGATGCACGCGGAGATAGTTTTGCACAGGATAAAAAGACGCAAACAATTTGGGTTGATCTTAAGGACCATCCCAACCTCAAAGACAGCTTGAACGTGATAGCGGTGAAAGCCAGCTCTGAAGATGGTTTTGTGATTGGTAAGCCCGTAGAAAAAAAGGTGGTGCTATCACTTAAACGGACAGTTCCTCACTTTTACGCGGTGGTGATCGGAACCGGAAAGTATGTGAATGAAAAGATCAACCTGAAATATCCGGAGAAGGATGCGCATTCAATGAGTACAGCCCTGCAGTTAGGTGCTGAACAATTGTTCGGAAAGGAAAACACACACATTTATACGCTAACCACTGCATCCGGTGATCGTCCAACCAAGGAGAAGGTTAAATACATTTTCTCAGAGATCAGCAAAAAAGCCACTTCATCTGATTTGATCGTGATCTACCTGAGTGGTCACGGAATTGCCTGGGGCGGTGATCAAGGCGATTTTTACTACCTGACTACTGACGCGACAGCCGCCAATGCGGAGGCATACAACGATGAAGCATTACGAAGGAACTATACGATCAGCTCGACAGAATTCACGGAATACCTGAAAGCCATTCCGGCGAACAAACAGGTGATGATCATCGATGCCTGCAGCTCAGGCAAAGCGGTTGAGAACCTGATGGCAGCAAGAGATATAGACATTTCTTCCATCAAAGCCATTGACCGCATGAAGGATCGCACGGGCATGTACGTAATCTCGGGAAGTGCTGCGGATGCTGTCAGTTATGAAGCTAGCCGTTACGGTCAGGGACTTTTGACGTATTCTGTTCTTCAGGCCATGAAAGGTGCCGCACTTCGTGATGGGCAGTTTTTCGATGTGATTGCCATTTTGAACTATTCGAGGGAAAATGTGCCAAAACTTGCCGCTGGTGTTGGAGGTGTTCAGACACCTCAGCTTCTAATTCCAAAGGGAGGTAGTTTTGATTTCGGAAGAGTGGATGACCTTTCAAGATCAAAAATACCGCTTGCTAATCTAAAGCCTGTTTTTGTCAGAACTGGTTTTATTGATTTGGATGCTTTTTCTGATGAATTGAATTTCAGTAAGACACTAGATCATCAGTTGAACCAGATCGCGATGCGTATTTACGATGCTCAGTTGGTCTTCCTCGATACCCGCGAATTTCCGGATGCTTACCGTTTGAGCGGAGGCTACACCCAATCCAATGGAACGATCACCCTTAAACTGAAGATCAAAGGGCCCAAAGAAAGCTTGCACACACTCAGTGCGCAAACCCAAGAAGAATTGGTCGAGCAAGTCTTGGGAATCGTGGAAGGGTTGGAGTAGGATTTAATTACGAATAACTAATTCATAATTGGCTTCGCCGAATTCCGCTTCGCTTCATTTCGTAATTCGTAATTTTCCATTCTTCATTATC
>JBKCAB010000648.1:0-1943 GCA_046307935.1 Bacteroidota bacterium
CTTTATCTCCCAAAAGCACCATGCTGCAGTTCTTACCGGAGTAAACATATTCGATCAGGTCAGTCAACAAGTCTCTTCCTACAGATCCATCCGTATTTATTGTGTATTCAGGGATCATAGAGGCTTCATCTACCACAAAAACTGTATCGGTATGCAGATTGGGCATCATTGACACTGATGAGAGTTCGTCGGAACCGTCTTGTTTTCTGTACAACTGCTTATGAATGGTGTACGCTTCCTTTCCTGCTTTTCCGGCTAGTACCTTAGCCGCCCTTCCAGTGGGAGCCAAAAGCCTTGATTTCAATCGGAAAAGCCTCAAAGTCTTTACGTAAGTCGCCAGCATACTCGTTTTACCTGTTCCCGCATATCCGGCAAGCAGTAATAACTTATGTTTATCATCAGTAAGTGTGAAATCGGCCAGCTGGTCGAGCAGTTTGACCTGTTCAGGTGTAAGCTCGTGACTAAAATTGTGTTGAAAACTGATTCTAAAGCGCGTAGCCTCCTCCCCATTCATGTTACTAAAGGTATGGATTTTCTTCGAACAGATTCGTTGAGGGAATGGGGTAAAAAAACTATTCTATCACGAACATCCTGAACTTAAAAAATTGTAGATTTGTCCGTAAAACAGAAATACAACTGTCTATGTTCAGCAATTTACCGCTCTATTTCAAGAAGTTCTCCGTACCTGTCTTGTTTTTCATCATGGGGCTACTACTCCTTTTTGCAGGGATCAAAGGAGAACAAAACTCGATGTTCTTGTTGTCATCGTTAATGATGTTCCTTGCAGGAGCCTTGAGTATCGTTTACAGCTCAGGGGTTCTGTCAATCAAAGTGCTCTACATACTTGGAGCCTCGGCAGGAGCTGCATCTCTGGTGATCTTTGTACTGTCCTATAACAGCGTGGACGAAACCGCAACTTACAATAAGAACTACGCACTTTGCCGCGGTAAGTCGATAGCGAATCTTGAAGATATCCGTTACATTCAAAAAGCGCATGCCGAACGTTTTGGTCGCTATGCAAAGACATGGGAGGAATTGGTAGCATATACTAAAACCGGAACCGTTCCATTTGTGGTATCCGAAGGTGTTGTTCCGGGAAGAAAGATCACGGAAGCAGAAAGAGATTATCTGATCCAGTTTGGTTTGTATAAAGCAAATCAGGCGATCGACTTCAACATGACTGAAAAAGAAGCCTACTACCTATCCAAATGGGCAAACAGTCCGGAAGATCTGAAAGGATTCAAAAGAGATACTGTTCAAAGAAGTCTGTTGGAAATGCGTTTTAAGAACAAAGCTTACGTGGATGGCAGAATGAAAGCGGGTTACGGAAAGTTCTATCCTGACTCACTTCCTTACGTTCCACTTAGTGGTGCAAGCAGAAAGTGGAAACTGGAAACAGTTGACTCGCTGCAGATCGGTGAAGATAAGCTTCCTGCCATGAAGGTAAGCGGAAAGATCCCGTTCGCTAAAATACAAGGGAAAGCCGACGAAGAACTTTGGATGGGTAGCCTTACCGCTCCAGACATTATCGGCAGCTGGGAAGAAGAATAAGTCTTTAGCATTGAAGCACTTCGTTACCAGGATCTCGGCTGAAGGGGTCATTTTTACCTCTTTGTCGGATGATAACGCTCTCGTTGAGGAGCATTATGATTTCACAGACCGTAATGAACATCGCTACAAAGAACAGCTCAATGCGTTTCTTGGCTCCTCGCAACTGAAGGACCGGGACCACGACGAACATACCATTTCTTGGTTCGGTTCGAGAACGACACTGATCCCATCGAGCGTTTTCAACGAAAGTGATGCAACCGAAATCTTTAGGTTGTGTTTTGGCGGAGATACCCACAAGAGCGATATAGACTATAACCGACTTCCGGACCTCGGTATCGTAAACGTATTCGAGTTACCGCTTTGGCTCAAAAGCTTTTTCGTGATGCGTTACC
>JBKCAB010000649.1:0-321 GCA_046307935.1 Bacteroidota bacterium
CTACAGATAATTTTGTGACTAATGTGAAATTGGCTCTAGCTAATGGATTAATTGTTTCAGTTGGGGTGAACCTCACCGAATCATTTCAAGCCGGATCTGCTTTGAATTATGGGGTATGGGCACCGACATCCACTGAAAAATCAATTGGAGGGCATGCCATGTGTGTTATTGGGTATGATGATTCCAAATACGGTGGAGCATTTGAGGTGATGAACAGTTGGGGAACCGGTTATGGAGAAAATGGCTTTGTGTGGATCAAATACAATGACTTTAAGAAATATGTCCAAGAAGCTTACATTATTCAAACCACTGATTTTCAAA
>JBKCAB010000650.1:0-8009 GCA_046307935.1 Bacteroidota bacterium
CAATACAACTGCACCTGTTCGAGTTGTTCAGTTCGTTGACGGAATGGACAACCAAGCTCCAGGTTTGAACTTCCCCGTTGGAAACTTAGTCGGAGCCAATCCTCTTGATCTTCAAAGTGTTGAGATCATCACTGGACCAGCGTCCGCCTTGTACGGAGCAAATGCTTTTCAGGGTGTTGTGAACATGATCTCTAAGGATCCCTATCGTTTTCAGGGGGTATCAGGTGAACTGAAAACAGGTTCCCGCAATCTGATCGAAGGTAATTTCCGTTTCGCACAAGCCTTCGGGAAGTCTGAACGCTTTGCACTGAAATTCACGGCATCCTACATGCAGATGCAAGACTGGATCGCAAATGACAGCGCCGCCAATACTTATGGTGACATCAGTGCTGATGTGAACCTTTCCAACATCGTGTCTCAGCTACAATACGATCAAAGTCTAAGTCTGGAAGATCAGGAGCAGTGGCTGGCATTGAACAACTACATCGAATTCAATCCGGTCGTTGGACAAACAGGTTTGAATGTTAAAACCATTGATGCACCCGGTTACAGAGAGCAGGATCTGGCTGACAACACTGTTCAAAGCTTAAAGTCAAGCTTAGGCCTTCATTACAAACTCAATGAAAACAGTCAGATATCCTACACCGGAAAGTTTGGTTTGGGAACAGCCATCTACCAGGGAGCGAACCGTTATTCGATAAATGACATTCTTTTCAACCAGCATAAATTAGAATGGTCGGGGAAGAATCACCTCATCAAGGCATACGGAACTTTCGAAAATGCGGGCAATTCCTACGACGCAGTCTTCACAGGGATAAACATTTCAAAGGCTTCCATTGGTGACAACTGGGTTCCGACCTATTTGACGAATTTCTTTGAAACGTTGGGCGATCTGACCAATAATTATGATGATGACGCATCACTCAACGATGTGAATCAAGCCATGGAAATTGCATTACAAGCAGCGAACGGATCTTGGTATGCTCCAGGAACCTCGGACTACGACAGTGTGAGGGCCACCATCATACGCAGTGCAGATCTCCAAAATGGCTCTAAATTCGTTGACCGTTCCGCTCTATACCATGTTGACGCTCAATATTCTTTCTCACAGATCAAATGGGTAGACCTGCTTGTCGGCGCCAATTTCCGTTACTTCGCACCACGCTCTTTCGGAACGATCTTCACAGACACCTTGCTTAACTTTGCGGACACACTTTCCGATGGATCTCCCGACCCGGTGGCGGAATATAACCGATTAAGTCTATGGGAAACAGGTGGCTTTTTGCAAGCAAGTAAGCGCTTGTTCAACGATAAGGTTCGAGTGATCGGGTCGGTTCGACTCGATAAAAATCAGAATTTCGATCCTCAGCTCTCGCCCCGTTTGAGTGTAGCATACAATATGAAATCGCACAACATTCGGATTGGAGCGCAATCGGCATTCAGGACACCAACACTTCAAAATCAATACATCGATCTTGACCTTGGTCCAATCACACTTATTGGTAATTTGAATGGTGTTTCCAATGTGTACACGCTGAACTCCATGAATGCATTCAAGGACAGCCTCGATGCGGTCAATGGAGATCTCAATGCAGTCGATCATGACTTGTTAGAGGCAAAAGAATACAAAGCATTACAGCCCGAACAGGTAAAGACGATTGAATTAGGTTACCGCGGAATGTTCAAGAATAAATTTTTCGTGGATGCTGATGTTTACTTTAATCAATATACCAATTTCATTGCTGATGTGCGCGTTGTGGAGCCGTTGAATGGTACAATAGCTGGCGAGGATAGTGGATTTGATGCCATAATTACTGATCAGTATGAGGTGTATCAAATACCAGTGAACAGTGAGAAGACCGTTAATTCACTCGGAGCCGGTATTGGTATCTCTTATTTTGCATCGGAAAAGATCCAGATGAATGTGAATTATACTTACGCCAGACTGATCACGGAAACTCTAGAAGAGGATCTCATCCCAGGATTCAACACTTCACCACACAAAGTCAACATCGGATTAAGTGGAAGGAAGATCTGGAAAGATCTCGGTTACAGCACCAATTTTCAGTACGTGCATGGCTTCGAATGGCAGAGCACATTCGGTACTGGTATGATCAATCGATATACTGTCTGGGACATTCAGCTCAATTATCCATTCAAGGTAAAGGATAACGAGCTTGTTGTAAGAGTTGGTAGTTCGAATGTCTTGAACCAACGAAGAAGAGAAATTTTCGGCGGTCCGCAGATTGGCAGAATGATCTACACTACCCTTGGATTCAATTTAGAAAGGAAGAAAAATTAATAAAACTCGATAATTATGAGACACTTTTGGTCATTATTCAGCCTAATTTCTCTCAACCTGCTCTTCACAACTGTTGTACGGAGTCAAACCGGATGTAACATTGCTCAAATCAATACCAATATGGCTAATGCGGGCTTCGTTCCGCTCAATGTGTCAGGTTATCCATGTGCACTTTATTTTTACAATCCGAACCAGACGAATAACTGGAACACTGCTCAAAGTCAGGCAACAGCGGCAGGAGGAACACTCCTTTCAGTTTGTAGCCTTGCAGAGAACAATGCCGTCTGGAATGCTGCACAAGCCGCAGGAATAACGGGAGGACTATGGATTGGTTATAATGACCTTAACTCAGAAGGAACATGGCAATGGACAGACGGCAGTCCATGTAATTTTACAAACTGGAATTCAGGTGAACCAAGTAACACAACGGATGCTTGTTCATTTACGGGTGAGGATGCAGCTGTCATTCAAATGAGTAATGGATTGTGGAACGATGTTTACGCCAGTGCAGGAGCCTGTTTTGGAGCTCAATCGTATGCTTCTATTGTAAAAGTCAATCTCTGTCCTCAGGCTTCCATTACCGCAAATACTACAACACTTTGTGTTGGCGAGACAGTGGCTTTGAATGCTACCACTGTAACAGGGTCGTCACCATACTCTTACACCTGGTTTAATGGCGCAACCCAGATCGGTACAGGAGCCACCTTATCATTCACTGCCAATAACAACGTGACACTAACCGTCCTATCAACGGATGTCAACGGGTGTACTGATCAGGAAAATATAAATCTAACAACCATCGCTTGTCAGTCATCAAGCTGTAATTTTGCAGCCATCAGTGCAGCGATGTCCAATGCCGGCTTCGTTGCTTTACCGGTAAGTCAGGCTCAATTCCCATGTGCCCGGTACTACTACAGCAATGCTACCACAAACGTTTGGGCTACTGCACAGGGATGGGCAAATGCGGTGGGGGCAACACTTCTGACAGTGGGTAGTCTTGCAGAGAATAATGCTGTATGGAATGCTGCACAGTCACTTCTCGGAAATTCCGGCGGTTTGTGGATCGGCTACAATGATAATGCCACTGAGGGACAATGGATCTGGCCTGACGGAACGCCTACAGGGTTTACCAACTGGAATACCGGTGAACCAAATAACGCAGGTTGCTTTGGATCAGGAGACGGTGAAGATGCTGCCATAATTCAATTGAACAATGGTAGATGGAACGACGTGTATGATGCTCCGCAGGGTGTTTGTCTTACCCCAGCAGCTTACCGGGCGATTATCAAAGTAAATGTTTGCCCGCAAACTACCCCGGCAGTGAATATTTCAACGGTATGTCAGGGTAATTCCGTTCAGTTATCGTCTTCAACACTATTTGGATCGCCAAATTACACTTATACGTGGTACAATTCGTCTTCCACTCAAATAGGCACCGGTAGTCCGCTAACCTATTCACCTCCCAGCTCTGGAACCTTGACCGTCGTTGCTGCCGACCAGTATGGCTGTTCTGATGCTGGTACTGTAAGCGTAACTGTTAATCCTACACCACCTCAACCCGTGATCAATACCGCTGCAGCTGCATGCGGAGCTCCGGGTACGGCATCCATTGTGAATTACAACGTCGGCAACACGTATACATTCTCGCCATCAGGTCCTACAGTAAGCTCAACCGGAGTGATCAGTGGATTGAATATCGGTCAAAATTACACCGTTACTGCATCCGTGGGTACTTGTACTTCTCCAGCGAGTGCAGGATTTTCAGTACAAGCTCCTCTGGTCGCACCTGCAACACCTGTTGTGGTTACAGCCCCAGGGACGTGTACCTCAAATGGAACTGCCTCGATTTCCAACTTCAGCGCGGGTGTGATTTACACCTTTACTCCTACAGGGCCAACCGTAAGCAGCGGTGCAATCAATGGATTGACCGTTGGTACAAACTACACCGTCACAGCGTCAAATAGCGGTGGCCTTTGTACCTCCGGTGCGAGCAGTCCATTTAGTATCGGAGGACAATCAAGCGGGCCAGCCGTGCCTGTCGTTTCAACGGCACCTGCCTCGTGTTCTGGAAATGGTGTAGCAACAATAACAAATTTTGTAAGCGGACAGAGCTATGTTTTCAGCCCGACTGGTCCATCCGTGAGTGGTGGAACAATTTCTGGACTCACACCAGGCACCTCATATACGGTACTTGCCAATGACGGGGCATGTTCCTCCGCTGCAAGTCCATCATTCAATGTGGCTGCGCAACTCGCTGTGCCAGCTATTCCATTGATAACAGAAGTTGCCGCAACCTGTTCTGCTGATGGATCGGCAACGATCACCAATTACAATGGTGCAGAGACCTACACATTCACTCCTGCAGGACCGACGGCCGGGGCAGGAGGAACTATCAGCGGAATGACCTTTGGCACTTCTTACACGGTTAGCTCGAATAATGGAACATGCAGTTCAAGCGAGAGCGCTCCTTTCAGTACGGATGCACAAGTATCAGAGCCTCCTGCGCCAACAGTAACGATTACGCAACCGACTTGTGCTTTACCAACCGGGACTATTCTCGTAACAACTCCAACCGGAGCCGGATATGAATACAGTGTCAACGGTGCTACCTATCAGTCGAGCCCTACCTTTACCGGACTTACTGTAAACACCTACAACGTCACCTATGAGGAACTGGCTACAGGTTGTGTATCCGCATCCACTTCAGTGACGCTGATTGCCCCGGCCAACGCACCAACCCTTACGACCTTAACTGAAGTGGATGTCACTTGCTTCGGTGAAAATGATGGAACGGCATCTGTTCAAGTTTCTGGAGGTACGGGTCCATACACCTACACATGGTCGCCATCAGGAGGGACCTCTGACCAAGCATCCGGACTTACAGCCGGAAATTACATTGTTACTGTGAGTGATGATAATGATTGTACTGCCTCCACAACTGTCACAATCGGATCTCCGGGAGCAATCGACGTGAACGGCAGCGCTGTAAACGTAAATTGTACGACTTCAACCGGAGGAACAATCACGCTGAATCCGAATGGAGGCACTGCACCCTATACTTACAACTGGACTCCAAACGGTGAAACAAGCTCGGGGATCAGCGGACTTTCTGTGGGTTCATACACAGTGAACGTAACGGATGACAACGGATGTTCATCCTCAGAAACATTCACAATCGGAACAACAGGATCTTTGGGAGTCACAGTTACACCGGCAACCAGTGAAATAAGCCTTGGAGAATCTGTAGCCCTTTCTGCGTCTGGTGGTTCGGATCTGTCATGGAGCCCGTCAGGAAGTTTGGATTGTTCTGACTGTCCAATTGTAAACGCCACTCCAACCAGCACTACGACCTATACGGTTACAGCAACAGATGAGAATGGTTGTACAGGTTCAGCATCCGCAACCGTGAACGTTATCCTTAATTGTACAGACTTCTTTGTTCCGACAGTCTTCTCTCCTAATGCGGATGGACCGGATGAAAACAACCTACTGTGTGTTTACGGAAATTGCATCTCCGAATTTGAATACAGTGTTTTCAACAGATGGGGAGAAATGGTGTACTCATCGCTGGATCCTGAAGCATGCTGGGACGGCTCTTTCAGAGGAGAACCACTCCAATCAGGTGTTTATTCTTATAAAGTCTATGCTATTCTATTCGATGGAACCATTATCAATGAGGGTGGTAATCTAACGATATTGAAATAACTCTTAATTCTACACTGACATGATCAAATCTATGAAGGCAACTTTCACTGTTTTCGGTTCGCTGCTTACCCTTCTATCTGTAGCTCAAGACCAACATTTTTCGTTCAGTGAATACTCCTCCACTTTCTTGAACCCCGGTCTTGCAGGAGCGAATTCATCCATGCAGGGTGTTGCGAGTTTCAGGAATCAATGGAGTAGCTTCGCGGAACCTTTTCAAACCGTAGCGGCATCGTTCGACGCTCGTTTCAACGAAAAGAAAAGACAGAAAGCGGGTATCATAGCAGGTGGTATAAACCTGTACAATGACCGATCTGGGGATCTCCGTGTATCTACCTCTTCCGCAAACCTCAATATCGCCTATCATCTTTTGATCGATGACTACAACACTATCGGGCTCGGGATCTATGGTGGTTTTGGTCAGCGATCGTTGAGTCCATCCGGAGGGAAATGGGGAACCCAATACAATGGAAACAATTATGACGGTAATATCGATCCGGGAGAATCTTTCAACAATGCGAGCTTTGCCTATGTGGATGCGGGAGCAGGTGTTGTATACACGTATGGATCAAATGGCGGTTATATGTCACAGAACAGTAATCAAAAACTCAATATCGGATTCTCTGTATTCCATGTGAACCAACCGAAATACTCCTTCATCAATGCCGAAAATGAAAAGCTCTATATGCGTATGTCGGCATTTGTAAACGGGGAATTTGGTATTGCCAATACACCGGGAAGTATCCTGCCTGGTATATACTATCATCGTCAAAAGAATGCGCAGGAGCTATTGTTCGGAGCAAATTACAAATACAGTCTGAATGGTGGTTCAAGGCACACTGGTTTCACACGGCCATCGGCACTCTATACAGGTATGTTCTTTAGGCTGAAAGATGCACTTGTAGCTAAAGTAATGTTCGAATACGATCAGTTTATGGTCGGATTTGGTTACGATATCAATGTGTCCAGTTTAACGGAAGTTTCAAGAGCACGTGGAGGATTCGAAGTTTTCCTTCGTTTCAATGCAGGAAATGGTGGTGGATTCAGATCGCGTATTTGACCGAAACAGGGAATAAATAACTCAATGAAGTCGTTGATTTATGTACAGACGATTTAGGACCAGAAATGAATTAAATAAAAAAGACCCTCCGATATTGAGGGTCTTTTTTCGTATTTGTAAAGCACAAAACTCAGTTCTTCATTAGTTTTTTAACTGTTACAGTTCCATTATTACCGGTAATGACTACGAAGTACATACCCTTTTTATAATTACTCACGTCAACTGTACCGGATGATTGCACTTCCGCGATGAACTTCCCGTATTGATCAGTGATCACCGCCTTAGTTCCTGATGTGAGTTCTACATTTAACAAGTCGTTGACCGGATTGGGAACGATCGTAAGGTCCTGAGCTAAAAGTTCGTCGTCTATACCTACATTGTTCTGAGGCAATTCACGGGACAGAACGATCGTATTTGGCACATCAAAAAGTGAATTATTCACTGAATAAATCACCAACAGTGGCAATTGACTCAAGCTGTAATTGTAGTATTCATACACATCCCTGTAAAGAGTAACAGGAGCATTGAGTATAAAGCCGTTAAGATCCACGTTCACATATGTGTAGATCGTATCCTGAAAATGAAAACGAAAAGTATTGGTGTAATTGGCACTGCCCAATTTCAAAGAACCGACTCCATCAATCCCTGCATAGGACCGTCCAACTGCAAACGTATCAACCGATGCGCCTGGATTTTCACTAAAAATTCTTCCAGACATTGTGTCGGAGCAAGAACTACCAAGATCAAAAGGATAGGTATTCATCAATTGTGGAATAGTATCCCAAAAGGTAAAAACATCTCCGAGACTTGGCTCTGTAAACTTAAATCCATTGGAGATCCTGCTGCAAGTGTAGTGATAGAAAGTCAGTAAACGATAGAGTGTTACTAATGAGTGACAAGAAAGATCTGATTATTCAGTATAATTTCTCCTTCAATCTCCCAAGA